>NZ_JBEGDJ010000008.1:0-128772 GCF_040191335.1 Nocardioides sp. YIM 152588
GGTGTAGACCTGCCCGGAGTCGATGTTGGTCACCCGGGTCATCGGCACGAAGATCCGGCGGCGGCCGAACACCTCGGCGACCAGGCCGAGCGGCCCGGCGCCCCTTCGGCGCCGGGCTGCCCGACATGTGCTGCCCCCTGGTCATCGCTCGCCGCTAGGAGAGCGTCCAGACGATCGACTGCGTCCCGGTCTGACCGGCGACGTCCGCGGGCGCGGTCGTCGGCAGCGTCACCACGACGTCGCACGAGACCGTGTCACCGGAGTCGAGGTTCGCGATCGTGACCGGCGAGCCGTCGGTGGCGGTGAAGAACGCACTGAGCGCCCCCGGACCGTAGGCGTTGGCGGACGCGCAGGTGATCTCGACGGTGACGACGTCGCAGATGTCGTTGGTGGCCGTCGGAGCACCGCCGCTGTTGCTGCAGGACTCCGCCTCCAGCGTCAGGTCGCCCGGACCGGTACCCACGTTCTCGAACGTGAGCGTCTCGGAGTTCGAGTTGACGCCGTCGGGGTCGAGCGGGCTTCCCTCCGCCCCGCCATAGGCGTCGATCGCGCAGGTGACGGTGTTGTCGCTACCGCTGACGGTCGTGCAGGTGCCCCCCGGCGCGGTGGCCGAGGTCTCCTGCAGCGCGACCGAGTCGACGGCCTCGACGGTGTTGGTGTTGTTGGTGATGATCGCGGTGCTCCACGCACCGAGCGTCCCGTTGACGCCCAGCACCAGCAGCCCCGCACCGGCGGCACCGGCCAGCCAGAGCCAGCCTCCCCGTCGCCGGTCTTCCTTTCCCTCTGGTCGGGAAACCAAATGCTTCCCGCTGTCCCCAGATCCCATTCTTCCCCCCTCAGGCATGGGTCTTGACAAGGTCCCTTTCGACCGGCGTCACCCGTACTTGAGGGGGGAGAAGGTAAAGAAAGTGAGGCTTGTCACCAACCGCGTTCGGCGAGTCGGTGCGGCTGCGGGATCTCCTCCACGTTGATGCCGACCATCGCCTCGCCCAGTCCGCGGGAGACCTTGGCGACCACGTCGGGGTCGTCGTAGAAGGTCGTCGCCTTCACGATCGCCTCGGCGCGCTGCGCGGGGTTGCCCGACTTGAAGATGCCCGAGCCGACGAAGACACCCTCGGCGCCGAGCTGCATCATCATCGCCGCGTCCGCCGGGGTGGCGATGCCGCCGGCGGTGAAGAGCACGACCGGGAGCTTGCCGGTGCGGGCCACCTCGACCACCAGGTCGTACGGCGCCTGCAGCTCCTTGGCGGCGACGTACAGCTCGTCGGTGGCCAGCGAGCCGAGCCGGCGGATCTCCTTGCGGATGGTCCGCATGTGGGTGACGGCGTTGGACACGTCGCCGGTGCCGGCCTCGCCCTTGGAGCGGATCATCGCTGCTCCCTCGGTGATCCGGCGCAGCGCCTCGCCGAGGTTGGTCGCGCCGCAGACGAACGGCACGGTGAAGCCCCACTTGTCGATGTGGTTCGCGTAGTCGGCCGGGGTCAGCACCTCGGACTCGTCGATGTAGTCGACGCCGAGCGACTGGAGCACCTGCGCCTCGGCGAAGTGGCCGATCCGGGCCTTGGCCATCACGGGGATGGAGACGGCCTCGATGATGCCGTCGATCATGTCGGGGTCGCTCATCCGGGAGACGCCGCCCTGGGCGCGGATGTCGGCCGGGACGCGCTCGAGCGCCATCACGGCGACCGCTCCGGCGTCCTCGGCGATCTTGGCCTGCTCGGGCGTGACCACGTCCATGATCACGCCGCCCTTCAGCATCTCGGCCATGCCGCGCTTGACCCGGGTGGTGCCGGTGAAGTCCTGCTGCTCGCTCATACGAACGAGTCTAGGTCGTTGTGGTGCCGCTCACTCCGAGCGGGGTCCCCCATCGGTGCTGGCCTCGGTCTCGGCGTCGAGCACGACGGCCTGGCGGTAGACCTTCAGCACCCGGAAGCCGACGGTGTAGGTGTTGGCGAACGCCAGCGCCCACAGCGTCACGTAGATCAGGACCGGGGCATCGAAGATGCCGGCCAGGCCGGTCATCACCAGGATCGAGACCAGCCGGTCGGCCCGCTCCGCGATGCCGCCCTTGGCGTCCATGCCGAGCGACTCCGCCCGCGCCCGCGCGTAGGAGGTGACCGAGCCCATCACCAGGCAGTAGAGCGTCAGGCACAGGTAGAGGTAGCTGTCGCCCTGGTCGGCTCCGGTGCCGGCGAAGTAGAGCGCCAGCCCGCCGAAGACCGCGCCGTCGCCGATCCGGTCCAGGGTCGAGTCCCAGAACGCGCCGAACCGCGACTTGCGCCCGAGCTGGCGGGCCATCGCCCCGTCGACCAGGTCGCTGAAGACGAACGCGGTGATGAACAGGACACCCGCCAGCAGCTTCCCCTGGGGGAAGAAGATCAGCGCACCGGCGACCACGCCGAGGGTGCCGACGAGGGTGACCGCGTCCGGGCTGATCCCGAGGCGGATGAACAGGCGGACGAAGGGCATCAGCACGACGCCCTGCCAGAAGTCCTTGAATCGCTCCAACATCGCGAGCACCCTAACCGGCCGCGGCTCCGGCCGCCCTGGCAGCCCCGCCACCGCGGGCGGTCCGCTGGGCCGCTCGTCAGCCCCAGGCGTCGGCCAGCAGCTCCCGGGTGTCCTCCAGCAGCTGCGGGAGCACCTTGGTCCCGGACAGCACGGTCATGAAGTTCGCATCACCGGACCAGCGCGGCACGACGTGCTGGTGCAGGTGCGCCGAGAGCGACCCGCCGGCCGGGCCGCCGAGGTTGAGCCCCACGTTGAAGGCGTGCGGCTGGGAGACCCGGCGGATCGTGGCGAGCGCCTGCTGCGTGAGCACCGCGACCTCGATCGTCTCGTCCTTGTCGAGGTCGGTGTAGTCGGCCACGTGCCGGTACGGCAGCACCATCAGGTGGCCGGGGTTGTACGGGTAGAGGTTGAGCACCACGTAGCACGTCTCCCCCCGCACGACGACGAGGTTGTCGTCGGTGGAGGTGGCCGGGTCGGGGGTGATCCGGCAGAAGGGGCACTCCGGCTTCGGCGGGCCTGCGGGCCCCGGCCCGTCCTTCTCCTCGCCGCGCACGTAGGACATCCGGTGCGGTGTCCAGAGCCGCTCCAGGCCGTCGCCCTCGCTCACTGGTGGACACCGCCGAGCGGCTGCAGGAGCTCGGTGACCGGGACCGCCGCGAGGTCGATGCCGCGGCTGGCGGCCAGGCCGTCGACCTGCGAGTAGAACGACTCGGCGAGGATGCCGATGAACACCTCGGTGTCGGGCACGCGCTCATCGCGACCGAGCCAACGCCGTACGGAGGCGAAGACGCCGCTGATCATGCCGAAGACCCACGGGTCCAGGGCGGCACGGTCGTCGGCGTTCAGGTCGGCGTCGACCGAGCCGACGACGGTCTCCATCAGCGCCTCGACGCCCGCGGCCAGGTTCTCGATGGCCGTGGTCATCGGGCTCGGGCCCGCACCGGGGAGGTCGCGCCCGGCGAACCAGATCAGGCTCGGGTGCTCGACGGCCCAGCGCACGAAGGCACCCACGACGCGAGCGGTGATCTCCCGCGGGGTCGCGTCGGGGACCAGCGCCGGCAGCAGCTCCTCGCCGATGCGGGCGAAGACCGCCTTCTGCACGGCGCGGTCCAGGTCGGCACGGTCGTCGAAGTGCCGGTAGACGACCGTCCGCGCCATCCCCGCCGCCTCGGCGACGGCCTGGAGCTGGACCTCCTCGCCGGGACGGTGGCTCTCCAGGGCGTCGATCGCCGCGTCGATGATCGCGCGCCGTCGGGCCTTGTTGTGCGCGTCCCACCGCGCCTGACGACCGTCAGGAGCTTTCCCCGTCACTGCACCGTCCATCCGTCGAAGCCGACCACTGCTCCCCCAGGCGGGGCAGCGTAGCGGGTGGCCGGCCGACTCACGTCTGGTGGAACCAACGACCGAGATCCGATTCGGTCCCGGGGCAGGTCAGGTTGTGGTCGCGCCGGTCCTCCACCCACTGCCCCAGGATCCCCTCTCCGCCCTGGATCGACCAGTCCTCGCCGCACCGGGAGAGTGCTTCCGCGGCCGAGGTCTGGCCGGCCGCACGCCACTCGGGCACGCCGAGCGCCAGGTCGCCGACCACGCCTGCCCAGAGGTGGGGCGTGGAGTACACCCCGACGTCGTACCCGGCGTCGGTGTAGCCGCGTTCCAGCCCCTCGACGACCGCCGCGTTCGCGGCGGCGTCGCCGCTCCACTCGAAGTCCGGCACGGGCTCGACGTCGATCCACACGATCGGGGTCTGCAGGCCGGCGGCGCCGATCGAGCCGATGTTGAACCGGGCCTGCTGGTAGCCGACGTTGCGCAGCCGGCCGAGTCGGGCCGCGCCGTCGAACGGCCCCTGGTCGCCGTACTCGGCCAGGGTGGCGCGGTCCGGATAGCTGGCGACGGCGTACGCCGACAGCAGCAGCCGGTGCGCGACCACCCAGTCCACCTGGTCGGCCAGGCACGGGTTCGCGGTGAAGCCGGGACCGTTGGTGAGGCCGACGACGACGAACTCGGCCCGGGGCAGGGGCATCGGCATCCCCTGGCTCCGCTTCTCGGGGATGCCCATCCCCCGCGGGCACTGCGGCCAGCTGATGTCGGCGCCGATCACGGTGCCGTCGCGCGCCTCGACGTCCTCGCTGTCGCTCCCCTGGGCCAGCTTCTCGGCGAGGTCGGCCAGCTCGCCCGCGTCCGAGCCGGGGTCGGCGGCCGTGCCGCCGTCGCCGCCCCGGGACTTCGAGGTCCCCGACGGCATGCCGGAGCCGGCCGACGCGGAGCCGGGATCACCCGACCCGTCGGCACCCGTCGTGCCGTCCGCGCCGGCCCCACCCCCGGCGCAGCCGGTCGCCAGCACGGCGGCGGCCACCGCCGCCGCGAGGCGGAGCGGGGCGCGGCGCGGCCGGCGTGGACGGAGCACGGCCGGACGCTACCGCCTCAGACCTGCTCGCGGGCCGCGACCGCGGAGACCACCCGCTCGATCGCCTCGGCGATCGGCACGCCGTTGTCCTGGCGGCCGTCGCGGTAGCGGAAGCTGACCGCGCCCGCCTCGACGTCGTCGTCGCCGGCGATCACCATGAACGGCACCTTCTGCAGCTGCGCGTTGCGGATCTTCTTCTGCATCCGGTCGTCCGAGTGGTCGATCTCCACCCGGATGCCCTTCTTGCGCAGCTCCTTGGCGACCTCGTCCAGGTAGTCCGTGTGCCGCTCCGCGATCGGGATGCCCTGCACCTGGACCGGGGCGAGCCACGGAGGGAAGGCGCCCGCGTAGTGCTCGACCAGCACGCCGAGGAACCGCTCGATGGAGCCGAACTTCGCCGAGTGGATCATCACCGGCTGCTTCTTCTCACCGCCCGCGGCGGTGTACTCCAGGCCGAACCGCGCCGGCTGGTTGAAGTCGTACTGCACGGTGCCCATCTGCCAGGTGCGGCCGATCGCGTCCTTCGCCTGGACCGAGATCTTGGGGCCGTAGAACGCCGCGCCGCCCGGGTCCGGGACCAGGTCGAGGCCGGTCTCGGTGCCGACCTGCTCGAGGATCGCGGTCGCGGTGGCCCAGTCCTCGTCGCTGCCGATGAACTTGTCCTTCTTGGCGTCGTCGCGGGTCGACAGCTCCAGGTAGAAGTCGTCGAGCCCGAAGTCGCGCAGCACGCTGAGCATGAAGTTCAGCAGGTGCTTGACCTCGTCGGGGGCCTGCTCGGCGGTGCAGTAGGAGTGCGAGTCGTCCTGGGCGAAGCCGCGGACGCGGGTCAGGCCGTGGATGACGCCGGACTTCTCGTACCGGTACACGCTGCCGAACTCGAACAGCCGCAGCGGCAGCTCGCGGTAGGAGCGACCGCGGCTGGAGAAGATCAGGTTGTGCATCGGGCAGTTCATCGCCTTCAGCTGGTAGTTCGCGCCCTCGAACTCCATCGGCGGGAACATGGTGTCCGCGTAGTGCGGCAGGTGGCCCGAGGTGTGGAACAGGCCGTCCTTGGTGATGTGCGGGGTGCCGACGTAGGAGAAGCCCTCCTCGATGTGCCGCTGGCGGACGTAGTCCTCCATCTCCCGCTTGAGCACGCCGCCCTTGGGGTGGAAGACGGGCAGGCCGGAGCCGATCTCGTCGGGGAAGCTGAACAGGTCCAGCTCGCGGCCGAGCTTGCGGTGGTCGCGACGCTCGGCCTCCTCGAGCCGGTGGAGGTGCTCCTCGAGCTCCTCTTTGCTCGGCCAGGCGGTGCCGTAGATCCGCTGCAGCTGCTTGTTCTTCTCGTCGCCGCGCCAGTACGCCGCCGCGCTGCGCATCAGCTTGAAGGCGGGGATCCGCTTGGTGGTCGGCAGGTGCGGGCCGCGGCAGAGGTCCTTCCAGGCGACCTCGCCCTTGCGGTTGATGTTGTCGTAGATGGTCAGCTCGCCGCCGCCCACCTCGACGCTGGCGCCCTCCGTGTCATCCGCGGCCCCGCCCTTGAGGCCGATCAGCTCGAGCTTGTACGGCTCGTCGGCCAGCTCGACCAGCGCGTCCGCGTCGGCGGTGACGCGGCGGGAGAACCGCTGGTTCTCCTTGATGATCTTGCGCATCGCCGACTCGAGCTTGACCAGGTCCTCGGGGACGAACGGGGTCTCGACGTCGAAGTCGTAGTAGAAGCCGTTCTCCACCGGCGGGCCGATGCCGAGCTTCGCCTCGGGGAAGACCTGCTGCACCGCCTGGGCCAGCACGTGGGCGGTCGAGTGCCGGAGGATGTCGAGCCCGTCGGCGCTGCCGATCTCGACCGACTCGACGGCGTCGCCGTCGGCCAGCTCGTAGGAGAGGTCCTTCAGCTCGCCGCCGACACGGGCCGCGATGACGTCGGTGTGGTCGGCGAAGAGCTCCCAGGCCTTGGTGCCCGTAGTGGTCACCCGCTCCTCACGCTCACCGGCGTGGATTCGGGCGACCTTGATCTCGGACACTGCGCTGCCTCCTGGGCTGGCTGATGGGTCTGGCGGGACGACGCCCGGATCCGGGCGTCACTCGATGGTATCGAGAGGCCGCCACGGACGCCCGATCGATACCCGCCGCCCGCCTACGCGCCGGGCCGGTCGCCGCTCATCCGACGGCGTTCCCGTACGCCGTGGCGGCCTCCGCCACCCGGTTGACGTAGGCGACGTCGTGGTTGAAGGCCGTCACCGCCCGGATCCAGGAGTCGGGCTGGGTCAGGTCGCCGCCCGCGGTGCACAGGTAGGCGGCCGCGGTCAGGGCGGCGTCGTCGAGGTTCTGCGCGTCGGCCACGCCGTCGCCGCTGCCGTCGACGGCGAAGGCGATCCAGGTGGCGGGGATGAACTGCATCGGCCCGACGGCGCGGTCCCACTCCGGGTCACCGTCGAGCGCGCCGTCGTCGGTGTCGGCGATCGCGGCCACGCCGTCGCCGTTCAGCGCGACCCCGGTGATCGGCGGTCGGGCGTTCCCCCGGCGGTCGAGCTCAGCGTCGCCGATGGAGCCGTGCTCGGACTCGACGAGTCCGATCGCGGCCAGCGTGTTCCAGCCGATCCCGCACGCGGGGTGGCTGGCCCGGGTCGCGAGCGTGGCGCCGGCGTAGGCGGCGAGCGCCCGCGGCGGGATCCGGGTGGCCTCGGCGGTGTCCTCGACCCAGGTCGGGGCGACCAGGTCCGCGATCGACGGCGCCGTCGTCGCCGGGGCGCCGGCGCCGACGCCCGCGCCCTCCGCCGCGGCACGTGTCGGCGCCGAAGCCGACGGGGCCGCCGACGGCGCCGCCGCGGCCGCGACCGTGTCGGTGGCGGGGATCGACACTGTCGGGGCACCGCCGCCGACGGTGAGCGCGACGCCCAGAGCGCCCGTGCCCACCATCAGGGCACAGGCCACCGCGGGCGCGATCCAGGTCCGGTCGATCCTCATCGGCGCCCAGTCTGGCGGCGAACCGGCAAGCGCGTGCGGTCGGGTGACGGATCTCCCCGGTAGCCCCTTGACAGTATTTCTTGTCAAGCGCATCGTGACGGGATGCAGGACGTCGAAGTCATCGAGAGCACGGAGGCAGCCGCCGCTGCCCTGGACCCGGTCCGCGCCCGACTGCTGAGCGAGCTGGCCGTCCCGGCCTCCGCCGCCGGGCTCGCCGCCCGGGTCGGCATCGCCCGCCAGAAGGTCAACTACCACCTCAAGGCACTCGAGGCGCACGGCCTGGTCGGGCTGGCCGACGAGCGCCGGCACGGCGGCATCACCGAGCGGGTGCTGCAGGCGTCCGCGGCGTCGTACGTCGTCTCGCCGGCGGCGCTCAGCGCGTCCGCGGCCGACCCCGACGCCAACGCCGACCACCTCTCGGCCGCCTACCTCGTCGCGCTGGCCGGCCGGCTCGTGCGCGAGGTCGGCGCCCTGGCGCGCCGCGCAGGCGCGTCCGGCACACGCCTTCCGACGCTGACCATCGACACACGGATCGGCTTCCGGTCGGCCGCCGACCGGGCCGCCTTCGCCGACGACCTCACCGCCGCGGTGCTCGACCTGGCCGCCCGCTACCACCACGACGACGGGCGCCCGCACCGGCTCGTCGTCGCCGCCCACCCCGTTCCCGAGGAGAACCCATGAGCAGCACCCCCGACGTCCCGTACCGCCTGGAGTTCAGCGTCGAGGTGCCGGGCACCCCGGACCAGGTCTGGCAGGCCATCGCCACCGCCCGGGGCATGAGCGCGTGGTTCACGCCGACCGAGATGGAGGAGCGCGAAGGCGGCTCCCTGCACTTCACCATGGGCCCGGAGATGGGCTCGGACGGCCGGGTCACCCGCTGGGACCCGCCCCACCGCCTCGTCTACGAGGAGGACTGGGCCGCCCTCATGGGCAAGGCCCCCGACGCGCTCAGCCCGCTGACGTCTGAGTTCGTCGTGGAGGCCCAGTCCGGCGGCACCTGCATCGTGCGCGTCACCAGCAGCGGCTTCGGGACCGGAGCCGCGTGGGAGTCGGAGTTCTGGGACACCATGGCCCCGGGCTGGATGCCGTTCTTCGACAACCTCCGCCTCTACCTCGCGCACTTCCCCGGCCAGGAGGCCACCCACCTGGAGGCCTCCGCCTCCCATCCCGGCGGTGCGGAGGACCTCTGGTCGGCCCTGCGCGACGCGCTCGGGCTGGGCGAGGAGGGCGCCGCCGCCGCGGTGCGCGGCGCCACCGGCACCGTCGTGCGCGTGGGCGACCGGCAGACCCTGCTCCGGCTCACCGCGCCGGTGCCAGGGATGCTCAGCGTCTACGCGTGGGACGAGGGCGAGGGCAGGGCGACGGCCGGCGTGCGGGCCTACCTGTTCTCCGCCGACGCCGCGGACTACGCACGGCGCGAGCAGCCGGCCTGGCAGGCGTGGCTCGAGGGGTTGTCCGTCCCGGCCTGAGCCGTTCGCGAGGGCGGGGGTCGTGTGGGCGGGGTCGTGTGCCTGAGGGCCCGGTATTGCGATGCGTGGGGCACACACCCGAAGCGCCAGGCGGCGGGGCAGGGTCGTGTGCCCAGCAACCCGCTGTGCCGATGCCTCAGGCACACGACCCAAGCCCGGCCCGGCCTTGCCCGGCCCTGCCCGGCCGGCGACCGATCCTCCGCGGCACCGGGCCGGCCACCAGCGAGCCACTACCTCGACGCGAGCGCCTCGAGGGCCAGCGGCACGAACGGCGCCAGGTCCAGGTCGGCCACGTCCCGGCGAGGGATCCAGCGAACCTCGACCGAGCTGCCGCCGGGCGCCTCGCTGCGCAGGGGCCGTTCCTCGGCCAGCGTCGCCCGGTAGATGATCCTGACGCTGTGCAGGCCGGCCCCCTGGTTCTTGCCGACGTCGCTCAACACCCGGTCGAGGTGGAGGTCGGCGACGACCTGCCCCGTCTCCTCCTCGACCTCCCTCCGCACGCCGTCCTCGGGGTGCTCGCCGTACTCGACGCCTCCCCCCGGCAGGAACCACCGCCCCGAGTCCGCGGGCGCGGCCCTGACGAGCAGGACGCGACCACGGGCGTCGGTCAGCACGGCGTAGGCGGCGATGCGCTGTCGTCGATCAGCGTTCATGCCGTCACGCTACGGCGCGTCCCGTACTGAGCCGGTCGAAGCGCATCGGCACTCTGGCACCGCGCCGTCAGGCCCAGATCGCGGCGGCGACTCCCCCGCCCAGGTCCTCGGGCGGGTCGGGATGGGAGATCGCGCGGCCGTCGGCGTACCGGCGGGCGGACCAGGCGGCGATCGCGGCGTCGAGGACGTCGTCCACGCCGGCGTACTCCCCGGCGCGCCCCAGGTCGGAGGGCGGCGCGAGGCCGACGGCGGCGAGGATCGCCCGACGTTCCTCTCCCCCGGCCCAGGTGCTCTTCGGGTGCCGCAACGGGCCGCCCGCCGCGGTGGCGAAGCTGACCTCGGGGTGCACCTCCAGGACCGGGCGCCCGGCCGCGGGCAGCCAGCCGTCGACGTCGAGGATCTTGTGCCGCAGCGCGTAGGCCTGCTGGCTGATCCCCTTCCCGGTGACCGCGACGTTGATCGCGGTGGCCTCGCGGTGCGTCGGCGCGAGCAGCGCGTCGCGCACCGGCGTGGTGAAGACCGAGGACGAACGGGCGCCGACCAGCGCCCGGGCCACCCGGTCCGCTACCCGCGCGCCCGCGGTGGGCAGGCCGATCGGGATGTCGATGCCCACCACCGAGACCGGGCCTTCGCGGTCGGCGGCCGCCAGCAGCGCCGCGATGGTGACGCCGAAGTAGCCGCGGCCGTCGTCGCTGACGCCGACCCAGCCCTTGCGGCAGGCGTCGACCCCGAGGACCCGCACCGCGACCAGGCTCCGCTCAGCCCAGCCGCTCGATGATCGTCACGTTGGCCTGGCCACCGCCCTCGCACATGGTCTGCAGGCCGAACCGGCCGCCGGTGCGCTCGAGCTCGTTCAGCAGCGTGGTCATCAGCCGGGTGCCGGTGGCGCCGATCGGGTGGCCCAGCGCGATCCCGCCGCCGTTGACGTTGACCTTCTCGTGCGGCGCGCCGGTCTCCTTCATCCAGGCCAGTACGACAGAGGCGAACGCCTCGTTGCACTCGAAGAGGTCGATGTCGTCGATCGTCATCCCCGCCTTGGCCAGCGCGTGCTTGGTCGCCTCGATCGGTCCGGTGAGCATCCAGACCGGGTCGTCGCCGCGCACCGAGAGGTGGTGGATCCGGGCCCGCGGCGTCAGGCCGTGGTCGGCGACCGCCTGCTCGGAGGCGATCAGCATCGCCGAGGCGCCGTCGCAGATCTGCGAGGCGACGGCCGCGGTGATCCGGCCGCCGGGCGCCAGCGGCTCCAGGCCGGCCATCTTCTCCAGCGAGGTCTCCCGCGGGCACTGGTCGACCTCGAACACCGATCCGTCGGCGAGCGTGAGCGGGACGATCTCGTTCCCGAACCGCCCTTCGGCCGTCGCGGCGCGCGCCCGCTCGTGCGACGCCAGCGCGAACGCCTCCATCTCCTCCCGCGAGAGGTCCCACCTGCCGGCGATCATCTCGGCCGACCGGAACTGGCTGACCTCCTGGTCGCCGTACCGCTTGAGCCAGCCGGGCGACTCCGCGAACGGCGTGGTGAAGCCGTACTGCTGGCCGACGATCATCGCCGCCGAGATCGGGATGGCGCTCATGTTCTGCACGCCGCCGGCGACGACCAGGTCCTGGGTGCCGGACAGCACGCCCTGCGCCGCGAAGTGGACCGCCTGCTGGGAGGAGCCGCACTGGCGGTCGATGGTGACCCCGGGGACGTGGTCCGGCAGGCCCGCGACCAGCCACGCGGTGCGGGCGACGTCGCCGGCCTGCGAGCCGATGGTGTCGCAGCAGCCGAGGATCACGTCGTCCACGGCGCCCGGGTCCACGCCGGTCCGCTCGACCAGCGCGTTGAGCGTGTGCGCCGCGAGGTCGGCCGAGTGCACGTCGGCGAGCGCTCCCCCGCGCTTGCCGACGGCGGTCCGGGCGGCGTCGACGATGTAGGCCTCAGGCATGGTCGGTCCTTTCGATGGGTGGTTTCGAGGCTCGCTTCGCTCGCACCTCAACCACCGGGCTTTGCGATCCCGTCGAGCAGGATCCGCACGTACTGGTCGGCGATGTCGGTGTGGGTCAGGCCGCGACCGGGCTGATACCAGCGCACCGCGACCCAGACGGTGTCGCGGATGAACCGGTAGGTCAGGGTGACGTCGAGGTCCGCGCGCAGCACGCCGGTGCGCACGCCCTCCTCGATCAGCGTCACCCAGACCTGGCGGGACTGGGCGTTGCGGTCGGCCAGGTAGGCGAACCGCGGGAAGGTGCCGAGGTGGTCGGCGTCGTTCTGGTAGATCGCCACCTCGTCGTGGTGGTTCTCGATCGCCTCGAACGAGACGCGGACGGCGCGCTCGAGCTTGGCGCGGGCGTCCTCACCGCTGGCCAGGATCTCGTCGTACTGGGCGAAGAGCTGCTCCTGGAAGGTGGAGAGGATCTCGTCGACCATCGACTCCTTGGAGTCGAAGTGGTGGTAGAGGCTGCCCGACAGGATGCCGGCGGCGTCGGCGATGTCGCGGACCGTGGTGTTGCGGAACCCCTTCTCGGCGAACAGGCCGGCCGCGACCCGCAGCAGCTCGGCCCGGCGGCCCGAGGTGCTTCCCTTCGGGGCCTGGGTGCTCGTCTCAGGCATGCTGACTGCTCACCGAGACGACCTCGCCGGTCATGTACGAGGCGTAGTCGCTGGCCAGGAAGACCATCACGTTGGCGACCTCCCAGGGCGCCGCCGCCCGCCCGAACGCCTCGCGCTGCTTGAGCTCGACGAGCAGCTCCGCGGAGGTCACCTTCTCCAGGAACGGGTGCATCGCCAGGCTCGGCGAGACGGCGTTGACCCGGATGCCGTGCTGGGCCAGGTCCGAGGCCGAGCACCGGGTCAGCGCCATCACGCCCGCCTTCGCGGCGGCGTAGTGGGCCTGGCCCTCCTGGGCGCGCCAGCCGATGACCGACGCGTTGTTCACGATCACGCCGCGCTTGCCGGCGTCGACCATCCGGCGGCCCGCTGCGCGCACGCAGCGCATCGTGCCGGTCAGGGTGATGTCGAGGACCCGGCTCCACTCCTCGTCGGTCATCTCCAGGATGTCGGCGGTGCCGCCGAGGCCCGCGTTGTTGATCATCACGTCGACCCCGCCGAACTCCTCGGCGGCGTCGAGCAGCGCGACGACCTGGTCCTCGTCGGTGACGTCGCAGACGAGCTGGCGCACCCGGTGGCCGCCGAACTCCTCCGCGAGCGCCTTCTCGGCCTCCGCCAACCGGCGGGCATGGGTGTCGCTGAAGACGACCGCCTTCGCGCCCTCCTCCAGCGCCCGCCGTACGACGGAGGCGCCGATGCCTGCGCCGGCGGCGGCCGTCACGACGACCACCTTCCCGGCGAGCAGGTCGTGGCCGGGCACGTAGTCGGGCATCGCCTGCTCGATCTTACTCGTGGTCATCAGGCTCCCTTGGCCTCTCGGGGAAGGCCGAGCACGCGCTCGGCGAGGATGTTCTTCTGGATCTCGTCGCTGCCGCCGTAGATCGTGTCAGCACGGGAGAACAGGAAGAGGCGCTGGTGCGCGTCCAGGTCGTAGTGCTCCTGGCTCAGCCCGCGCCCCGCCCGGGTGAGCAGCCCGTCGGCGCCGGCGACGTCCATCGCCACCTCGCCGAGCCGTCGGTGCCACTGCGCCCAGGCGAGCTTGAAGATCGACCCGGCGCCGCCGCCGGCGGCGGAGTCCTGCCCGCCCTCGACCAGCGCGAGGGCCCGCAGCGCGAAGCTGCGGATCGCGGTGAGGTCGACCTTGAGCCCCGCCAGCCTGTCCCGGAGAACGGGATCGTCGATCGCGCCGTTCTCCTTGGCGCGGGCGACCACGTCGTCCAGCTCGCGCGCGAAGCCGACGGTCTGGCCGAGGGTGGAGACGCCGCGCTCGAAGCCGAGCAGGCCCATCGCCACGCCCCACCCGGCGCCGACCTCGCCGACCACCAGGTCGGCGTCGGTGCGGGCACCGGAGAAGAAGACCTCGTTGAACTCCGAGCCGCTGGTCAGCTGCTCGATGGGACGGATCTCGACACCGTCCTGCTGGAGCGGGACGAGCAGGAAGGAGAGGCCGCGGTGGCGCTGCGAGCCCTGCTCGGTGCGCGCGACGACGAAGCACCAGTCGGCCACGTGGGCCATCGAGGTCCACACCTTCTGGCCGTCGATCACCCAGCTTCCCCCGTCGAGCCGCGCCTTCGTCTGCACGCCGGCCAGGTCGGAGCCGGCGCCGGGCTCGGAGTAGCCCTGCGCCCACAGCTCGTTCACGGCAACGATCTCGGGCAGGAATCGCTGCCGCTGCGCCTCGGTGCCGAACGCGATGAGCGTCGGCCCCAGCAGCTGCTCACCCAGGTGGTTGACGCCGGCGGGGGCCCCGGACCGGGCGTACTCCTCGTGGAAGATCACCTGCTGCCACAGCGACAGGCCACGCCCGCCGTGCTCGGTCGGCCAGCCGACGGCGGTCCACCCGTGGGCGGCCAGGTGCCGGTTCCAGGCCAGCCGCTCGTCGTGCGCCTCGTGCTCGCGCCCGGGGCCGCCGAGGCCACGCAGGGCACCCCACTCGCCGCGCAGGTTGTCGGCCAACCAGTCGCGGATCTCCGCACGGAACGCGCGGTCCTCCGCGCTCTCGGTCAAGTCCACGGTGCTACCCTACCAAGCAAATGCTTGGTAGGCCGACAGGGGAGGACCAGGAATGACCGAGACGACCCCGACCGGGGAGGCTCCGGCGGCGCTGCCGGAGACGATCCCGGCGGCGCTGCGCGCGGCCGCGGCGACCCACGGGGAGCATCCCGCGTACGTGGACGGCGACCTCTCCGTCTCGTTCTCCGCGCTGCTGGACCGGGTGCGCGCGACCGCGCGCGGCTACGTGGCGGCGGGCCTCCAGCCCGGCGACCGGGTCTGCCTGTGGGCCCCGAACAGCATCGACTGGGTGGTGGCCGCGCTGGCCGTCACCTACGCCGGCGGCACCCTGGTCCCCCTCAACTCCCGCTACACGGGACACGAGGCGGCCGACATCGTGGACCGGTCCGGCGCCCGCCTCGTCGTCGTCGCGGACGGCTTCCTCGGCCGCGGCCAGATCACCGAGCTGCGCGCCGCCTCCGGCCTCGCCGCGGTGGCCGAGATCATCGACCTGGCCGACCTGGACACGCTCGCCCTGCGCGGCGAGGCGATCGAGGCCAGCGCCGTCGAGACCCGCGCCGACGCGGTGACCGGCGACGACATCGCCGACATCCTGTTCACCTCCGGCACCACCGGACGCCCCAAGGGCGCGATGACCGCGCACCGGCAGACCGTCGGCGTCGCTCGCACCTGGGGCGAGCTCGGCGGCGTCACCGCGGCCGACCGCTACCTGGTGATCAGCCCGTTCTTCCACTCCTTCGGCTACAAGGTCGGCATCGTCACCGGCCTGACCACCGGCGCCACGCTCTACCCGGTCGCCACGTTCGACGTCGCCGCGACCCTGGCGCTGATCGAGTCCGAGCGGATCTCGGTGCTGCCCGGCGCCCCGACGATCTACCAGTCCCTGCTCACCGCGCCGACCCGCGGCGAGCACGACCTCTCCTCGCTGCGGCTCGCGGTGACGGGGGCCGCCGTCGTACCGGTGGTGCTGATCGAGCGGATGCGCGAGGCCGCGCCCGAGGGCCTGGGGATCGACCAGGTGGTCACCGCCTTCGGGATGACCGAGGCGGTCGTGGTCACCATGGCCCGCGACGGCGACGACGCCGAGCTCGTCGCCACCACCTGCGGGCGCGCGGTCCCGGGCATGGAGACCCGGATCGACGCCCCGGACGAGACCGGCGCCGGCGAGCTGCTGGTCCGCGGCGACTACGTGATGCGCGGCTACCTCGACGACCCCGAGGCCACCGCGGCGGCGATCGACGCCGACGGCTGGCTGCACACCGGCGACGTCGGCACGCTCGACGCCGCCGGCAACCTGCGGATCACGGACCGGCTCAAGGACATGTACATCTGCGGCGGCTTCAACGTGTATCCCGCCGAGGTCGAGCAGGCGCTGATGCGCCTCGACGGTGTGGACGACGTCGCCGTGGTCGGCGTGCCGGACGAGCGGATGGGCGAGGTCGGCAGGGCGTACGTCGTCGGCTCGGCCGCGCCGGGGGACGTGATCGCCTTCGCGAAGGACCGGCTGGCGAACTTCAAGGTGCCGCGCAGCGTGGCGAAGGTCGACGCCCTCCCCCGGAACCTCGGGGGCAAGGTGCTCAAGAACGAGCTGAGGACCGGTGGTTGAGGTGCGAGCGAAGCGAGCCTCGAAACCACCTCAGAAGGAGATGCAATGGATCTGACGCTGTCGCAAGACCAGCTGGCCTTCCAGGCCGAGGCCCGCGCCTGGCTGGCCGAGAACGTGCCGGCGGAGCCGCTCCCCTCGATGGACACCCCCGAGGGCTGGGCGCTGCACCAGGAGTGGGAGGCCCGGCTGGCCGCCGACCGCTGGTCGGTCGTCTCCTGGCCGCGGGAGTACCACGGCCGCGAGGCGTCGCTGGTCGAGTGGGTGATCTTCGAGGAGGAGTACTACCGCGCCGGCGCACCCGGCCGGGTCTCCCAGAACGGGATCTTCCTACTCGCGCCGATCATCTTCGAGCACGGCACCCCCGAGCAGCAGGACCGGTTCCTGCCGACGATGGCGACCGGCGAGCGGATCTGGGCGCAGTGCTGGAGCGAGCCCGAGGCGGGCTCGGACCTGGCGTCGCTGAAGTCGGGCGCCCGCCGCGACGACGAGCGCGGCGGCTGGGTGCTCAACGGCCAGAAGACGTGGTCGTCCCGGGCCGCGCTGGCGCACTGGGGCTTCGGGCTGTTCCGCTCGGACCCCGAGGCGGAGCGGCACCGCGGCCTCACCTACTTCCTCTTCCCGCTCGACGCCGACGGGATCACCGTCCGCCCGATCGCGCAGCTCGACGGCGAGGCCGGGTTCGCCGAGGTCTTCTTCGACGAGGTCTTCGTGCCCGACGCCGACGTGCTCGGGGCGCCCGGCGACGGCTGGCGGGTGGCGATGAGCACCGCCGGCAACGAGCGCGGGCTCTCCCTGCGCTCCCCCGGCCGCTTCACCGCGGCGGCGGACCGCCTGCTCGCGCTGTACGCCGACCGGCCCGACCCCCGCGTCGCCGACCGCGTGACCGACGCCTGGATCAAGGCCGAGGCCTACCGCCTCTACACGTGGGGCACCGTCACCCGGCTCGCCGACGGCGGCGACGTCGGCGCGGCCGGCTCGGTGAACAAGGTCTGGTGGAGCGAGCTGGACGTCGCCCTGCACGAGACGGCGCTGGACCTGCTCGGCCCCGAGGCCGAGGTCGGCTCCCGCTGGCTGGACGGCTACACGTTCTCCCTCTCCGGCCCGATCTACGCCGGCACCAACGAGATCCAGCGCAACATCGTGGCCGAGCGGATCCTCGGCCTGCCACGCGAACCCAAGGGCGAGACGAAGGGAGCCGCTCGATGAGGTTCGAGCTCACCGAGGACCAGCGCGACTTCGCGACCGCGCTGGACGGGCTGATCGCCGGCAGCGACCCGGTCGGCGCGGCGCGCGCCTGGGCCGCCGACGACACCGCCCCCGGCCTGGCGCTGTGGAAGCGGGTCGCCGACCAGGGGGTCAACGCCCTGGTGGTGCCCGAGGAGGCCGGCGGCGTGGGCGCGAGCGCCGTGGAGCTGGTCGTCGCCTTCGAGGTGCTCGGCCGCCATGCCGTGCCCGGGCCGTGGGTCGAGTCGGCCGCCTACCTGGCCACCGCCCTGGACGGCGAGGACCGGGAGGCGGTCGCCGCGGGCGCGGTCGCCACCGTCGCGGCACCGCCGCACGCGCCGTACGCGCTGGACGCGGACGTCGCCGAGCGGGTCTACCTGGCCGGAGCGGGCGGCCTGGCCGAGGCCACCCCGAGCGACCGGGCCACCTCCGTCGACGGCACGCGGCGGCTGTTCCGGGTCGAACCCGGCACCACCCGCGTGCCCGGCGACCGGGCCGAGGAGGCGTTCGACCTGGCCGCGCTGGCCACGGCCGCCCACCTGCTCGGCGCCGGCGAGCGCGTGCTCGCCGACTCGGTCACCTACGTCAAGCAGCGCCGCCAGTTCGGCCGTGAGATCGGCTCCTACCAGGCGATCAAGCACCACCTCGCGGACGTGAGGATCGCGCTCGACTTCGCGCGCCCGCTGGTGGCCGGCGCGGCCCTGGCGGCCGACGGCCCCGCGGCCGACCGGGCGCGGGCCGTCTCCGCGGCGAAGGTCGCCTGCTCCGACGCCGCCTACCTCGCCTCCCGCACAGGACTGCAGGTGCACGGCGCGATCGGCTACACGCAGGAGTTCGACCTGAGCCTCTGGATCACCCGGATCCGTGCGCTGGTCGGCGCGTGGGGCACCCCGGCGTACCACCGGGCGCGGGTCCTCGACTCCCTGCTCGCCGCCGGCGGTGAGGGCTGATGGAGTTCGCGCTCGACGAGGACCAGCGCGAGCTCGCCGCGACCGTCCGGGCGGCGCTGGAGAAGCGTGCCGACTCCGCGGCGGTCCGGGCCGCGATGGAGTCGTCCACGGGCTACGACGCCGACCTGTGGGCCACGCTGGCCCAGCAGATCGGCGTTGCCGCGCTGGCGGTGCCGGAGGAGTACGACGGCGTCGGGGCCACGTTCTTCGAGACCGCGATCGCGCTGGAGGAGCTCGGCCGCACCGTGGCGCCGAGCCCGCTGCTCGGCACGACCGTCGCGACCCAGGCACTGCTGGCCGGCGGCACCGAGGAGGCCAAAACCCGGCTGCTCCCCCGGCTGGCCGCCGGGGAGGTGGGCGCCGTGGTGCTGGCCCAGGACGGGCCCACGCTGGACGCGGACCGCGCGACCATCCTGCTCGCGGTGCGGGGCACCGACCTGGTCGAGCTCACCGGCGCCGCCGCCACCCCGGCGGAGACGATGGACCAGACGATCCGGCTGGGTGACGTGGATCCGACCGGCGCCACGGCCACGGTGGTCGGCGACGGCGCAGCCGCGCGGTCCCGGGCCGACCTGGTCCTCGCCGCCGGCGCGGCCGCACTGGCCGTGGGCCTGGCCCAGCGGGCGCTGGACGAGACGGTCGACTACGCCAAGCAGCGCCAGCAGTTCGGGCGACCGATCGGCTCCTTCCAGGCGCTCAAGCACCGGATGGCCGACCTGCTGGTGCGGACCGAGATCGCGCGCTCGGCGTCCTGGGCGGCGAGCTATGCGCTGGACGACCCGGCGGCGTCGGCGGAGGAGACGGCGCTGCTCGTGCACACCGCCGCGGCGTACGCGGTGGAGGCGGCGCGGCTGGTCACCGGCGAGGCGATCCAGCTGCACGGCGGGATCGCGATCACCTGGGAGCACGACGCGCACCTGTGGTTCAAGCGTGCGCACGCGCTGGGCGAGCTGGCGGGGCAGCCGCACCGGCACCGGGCCGCAGTCCCCCTCTGAGCCCACCGCTGGTTGAGGTGCGAGGCGCCCCAGCGCCGAGCCTCGAAACCTGCGGTGGCGGTGGTTTCGAGGCTCGCTTCGCTCGCACCTCAACCACCGGCGGTCAGGGGTTGGCGGCGCGGACCATCTTCCGGACCACGCGACCGAGCGGGTGCGCGATCAGCCGCGGCTTGGCGCTCACCGACCGGGAGGTGACGGCCCAGATCGGCCCCCTCTTCGCGCCCCGGCGCTTCAGCATCCAGGGCCCGCCGCTCGAGCCGCCGGTCATGGTGCACCGCAGGGAGGCGTCGCGGTTCGCGCCGGCGCTGTTGATCCGCTTGGTCCGGCCGTCACAGCGCCACGCGCGACGCCCCTGGTAGGGGGCCGCGGCGGGCCATCCCCAGATCCGGGTGCGCTTCTTCGCCGGACGGACGCCGAGCCGCACCTCGTTGCCGCCGACGACGTCGACCAGCTTCTTGCCGGCGCGCTTGCGGAGCTTGATCACGGCCTGGTCGCGCGCGAAGCTCTCGTTCTCCGCCCAGCCGCGCGTGACGTAGGCGGTGCGCGCCCGCCACTTCCCGAAGGGCTTCCTGCCATTGCGGTAGCGCGGCACGAAGACCCAGTCGGAGAAGAACCGCGGCTGGTCGATCAGCGAGCCGATGACCGGGATCCCGGACGGGTTCGGCCCGGTGTGGACGCAGTGGCCGGCCGTGAGGATCAGGTTGCGCCGCGGGGAGCGGATCGCGGCGGCGGAGCAGACGTAGTCGAGGTCGCCGTCGGAGAAGAACAGCTTGCCCACCGACCGCGGGACGCGAGCCTTCGGGCCGGTCGGCACCGCGTCGGCCTGCCGCGCCACCGCGCGGGAGTCGGCCGGGGTCGGGGTGCCGACCGCGGACCCGCCGACCGTCAGGTCCAGCGGGATCGCCGCGGCCATCCGCTTCCGGGTCCAGGCGGCGCGCACGGTGGGCCAGCCGCGTTCGACGGTCCGGGACAGCACCGCGCCGTCGTCGGTGCGGGTGCCCGCACCGGTGGCGCCCGCCGCATGGGGGTCGACGGGCGCCACTGCGAGACCGATCCCGCAGCAGAGCCCGAGCGCGCCGAGAAGCGAGCGCCGGCACCGGCCGCGGATCGAGCGTGTGACCGAGTTCACACGAACATTAACGCACAGGAAGCGACGGGGTCACGCCCCCGTCGCGGCGGATCAGCCGTCCGTGGTGCGGTAGCGCCCCTTGAAGTAGAGCAGCGGCTCGGTGACCTCGGCCTCCTCGGCGTGCACCTCCAGGTGCCGCACCCGGCCGACCACGAGGTAGTGGTCACCCGCCTCGTAGACGGCATGGATGGTGCAGTCGAGGTGGGCGAGGGTGCCGTCCAGCACCGGGGCGCCCGTCGAGGCGGCCGGGCTCCACGACAGGCCCTCGAACTTGTCGATGCCGCGCGTCGCCATCGCCGCGGAGACGCCCTCCTGGTCGGCGGCCAGGACGTTGACGCAGAAGCGCCCCGAGCGCTGGATCAGCGGCCAGGCCCGCGAGGTCTTGGCGGGGATGAACATCACCAGCGGCGGGTCCAACGAGACGCTGGAGAACGACTGGCAGGTCATCCCCACCGGCTCGTCGCCCGACATGGTGGTGACCACGGTGATGCCCGAGGCGAAGCAGCCGACGACGTCGCGGAAGCGGCGCGCGGCCGCCTTCGCCGCCGGGTCGTCGTGGACGACCAGGTCCTCGCCGGGACGGAACTCGAAGTCGACCTCGGCGTCGCCGAGCCAGGAGTCGATCAGACCCGACGGCGGCCACGTGGCGCGCGCGTCCGGACTCATCCCCTCCGGCAGCTCGGGCGTCGGTTCGACAGGCACAGCACCCACGGTAGTGACTCCACCCGCCCCGTTCAGTTCCCGCCGCCGAAGTCGTGGCCCCAGTAGGACACGGCCGTCGACTCCCGCGCGACCCACCGGTCGTCGTCGACCCGCAGGCCCTCGGTGCCGAACTCGACGTCGAAGCCTCCCGGCGACTTCACGTAGAACGAGATCATCTCGTCGTTCATGTGCCGGCCGAGCGTCGCGGACAGCGGGGCCTTGTGCTTGCGGACCCGCTCCAGGGCGCGCCCCACGTGGTCGAGCTCGTCGACCTCCAGCATGATGTGGACGCACTTGGACGGGTTCGGCATCGGCAGGAACGCCAGCGAGTGGTGCCGCGGGTTGACCCCGAGGAAGCGCAGCCAGACCTTGCTGCCCGGCTCCTTGCCGACGAACTCGCCAGGCATGCTCATCGAGTCGCGCAGCCGGAAGCCGAGCACGTCGGTGTAGAACCGCAGCGCCTCGACGTCGTCGAGCACGGGCACCACGATGTGGCCCATCCCCTGGTCGCCGGTGACGAACCTCGCGGCGTACGGCGTGACCACCGGCCGCGACTCGTAGGTGATGCCGTGGAACAGCTCGAAGACGTTGTCCCACGGGTCGCGGAACCGGATCATCTCCTGCACCCGGCGCTCGTCCAGCTCCTCGCGCGTCGCCTCGTCGAACGCCACGCCCGCCTTGTCCAGGTGCTCGCGCGCGGCCTGCAGGGCCTGGTGGTCGGCGAGCTCCCAGCCCGAGCACTCCAGCCCGTCGACGTCCGCGGGCACCACGACCAACCGGGCCGAGACCTCGTCGATCCGCCAGTACTGGTGGTCGGGGTTCGGGCCGCGCCCCTCGGCGAGGCCGAGCACCTTGCCGGCGAACGTGCGCCAGGCATCGGGATCGGTGCTGGCCACCCGGATGTAGCCCATGGACTTGATGTCGATCGTCACTGCGATCCTCCGGAAGGTTGCGTGCGCTCGCGGTGCCGGGCCAGGAAGCCGACGGCGACCTCGCGGAACTCGTCGGCGGCCTCGATCTGCGCCCAGTGGCCGCAGCGCGGGAAGACGTGCAGCTGAGCCTTCTGGATCAGCTTGAGCGCCACCATGGCGCCGTCGAGCGGGTTGACCCGGTCCTCGCGGCCCCAGGTGAGCAGGGTGTGGTGGCGCAGGCGATGGGCCTCGCGCCACAGCATCCCGTCCTCGGCGGTCTCCGGGTTCCAGAACGACATGCCCATCGAGCGCATCGCCTCCCGGGCGCCGGGCGCGGTCGCGTCCGCGAACCGCTCCTCCACCAGCTCGTCGGTGACGAGGTCCTGGTTGACCACCATCGTGGAGATGAACGCCCGCAGCGCCTCCCGCGAGGGCTTCGCCCCGAACTCCATCAGCCGCTGTACGCCCTCGGTGGGGTCGGCGTGGAACAGGTTGAGCGAGAGGCCGCCGGGTCCCATCAGGATCAGCCGGCCGACCCGGTCCGGGTGGCTCAGCGCCAGCCGCATCGCGGTGCCGCCGCCGAGGCTGTTGCCGAGCAGGTGCACCTTCTCCAGGCCGAGCTCGTCCATCAGCGCGACCACGGCGTCGGCGGAGAACCGGTAGTAGTTGCCCACCACCGCGGGCTTGTCCGAGCCGCCGAACCCGGGCTGGTCGACCAGCAGCGTCCGGTACTTTGCGGCGAAGCCCTCCAGCGCGGAGCCGAAGTTCGACCAGGCCGAGGCGCCGGGTCCCCCGCCGTGCAGCATCACCAGCGGCAGCCGGTCGGCCTTCTCCGCGCCCTCGCGCAGGTCGGCCTCGTAGTAGTTGAGCGTGAGCTCGCCCGCAGCCTCGGTCTTCACCGTGACCGACGAGCGGACGTCGTCCTTGAGCAGCGGCATCAGTACATCCCGGGTTCGATCTTGTGGCCGAACTGCTGGGCGCCGTACATCTGCAGGGCCCGCTCGGGGTCGTTGGCGGCGTGCACCCGGCCGGCGTGGGCGTCGCGCCACACGCGCTGCAGGTAGGTGCCCTCCGCGAGCGCGCGGCCGCCGGAGGCCTCGAACAGGGTGTCGATCGCCTCGATCGCCCGCGCCGTGCCCAGCACCTGGTCGCGGCGCACCCGCAGGCGCAGCTCGAGCGGGATCTGCTCGCCGCGCGCGACGTGCGCCTGCTCCTCGCGGAGGTTGCTCATCACCAGGGCCCAGGCGGCGTCGATCTCGGAGGAGGCGCGGGCGATGCGCACCGCGGAGAACGGGTCGAGGGAGGCCTTCTCGCCGATGTACGCCGCGCGCACCCGCTTCTGCTGCATCTCCACGTGCTCGGCGTACGCGCCCCGCGCCATGCCGATGATCGGCGTGGCGATGGTCGAGGTGAAGATCGAGTGGAAGGGCAGCTTGTAGAGGTCGCTGGTGTTGATCGCCTGACCGGGTCCCTTGCACTGGCCGGTCTCACCCATCGAGAGCGTGAACTCCTCGGGGATGAAGGTCTCCTCCACGACGATGTCGTTGGAGCCGGTGCCGCGCAGGCCGACCGTGTTCCAGACGTCGACGATCTGGTACTTGTCCCGGGGCACCATGAAGGTGCGGAAGTCCACGACCTGGCCCTCGGTGTTGAACACGAGGCCCCCGAGCAGCACCCAGGAGCAGTGGTCGCAGCCGGAGGAGAAGCTCCACTTGCCCGAGAGCATGAAGCCGCCCTCAGCCTGGACCGCCTTGCCGGTCGGGGCGTAGGAGGACGAGAGGCGGACGCGGGTGTCCGCGCCCCAGACTGCCTGCTGCGCCTCGTCGGAGAAGAGCGCCACCTGCCACGGGTGGACGCCGACCACGCTGGCGATCCAGCCGGTCGAGCCGTCGGCGGAGGCGATGTCGCGGACCGCGGTGTAGAAGGCCAGCGGGTCGGCCTCGAGGCCGTCGAAGCGTCGCGGCTGGAAGAGCCGGAAGAAGCCGGTCTCCTCCAGCTCCTTCACCGAC
This sequence comes from Nocardioides sp. YIM 152588, assembly GCF_040191335.1. NCBI lineage: Bacteria > Bacillati > Actinomycetota > Actinomycetes > Propionibacteriales > Nocardioidaceae > Nocardioides > Nocardioides sp. YIM 152588. The sequence goes on from NZ_JBEGDJ010000008.1 coordinate 24,107, forward strand.
GCGTCCGGGACCACCCGGAGGCGCTCGGTCTCGTCGGCGCGCTCACGGAAGGTCGGCAGCAGGTCGCGGACGCCGTCGAGGACGGACTGCACCTCCGCCGGGAAGGTCTGGGTCATCGGGAGCTCTCCTCGTTCTGGGTGGGGCGAAGGGCCGTTGGTAGATAGTAGAACACGTTCTAGTTTTTCGGAATCGGGACCCGCCCGGTCACCGGGAATCGGCGTCCCTGCCGGCGATCAGGCACCGAACTCGACCGCCAACGGCTCGAAGCCGCTGATCGCGGCCTCGACCTTGTCGCCGGGCGCGAACGGCACGAACGGGCCCAGCGCGCCGGAGAGCACCAGGTGACCGGCCCGCAAGGGGTCGCCGAAGCGCCAGGCCTGGACGGCCAGCCAGCGCAGGGCCTCGAGCGGGTCGCCGAGACAGGCGGCACCGTTGCCGGCCGAGCGCTCCTCACCGTTGACGGTCAGCGACATCTCGACCTCGCGGGGCTCGAGCCGGCTCAGCGGCAGGCCGGCGCTGCCGACGACGTAGAGCCCGCTGGAGGCGTTGTCGGCGACCGTGTCGGTGAACCCGATGTCCCACCCCTCGATCCGGGAGTCGACGATCTCCAGTGCCGGAAGGGCGACGTCGACCGCCGCCCGCACCGCGGCGAGGGTGATCTCCTCCTCCGCGTCCGGGTCGACGTCGGCGCCGAGCACGAAGGCGACCTCCGCCTCCACCCGGGGCTGGACCAGGGTGCGCATCGAGATCGGGTGGTCGGCACTGACGTCCATGTCGTCGAGCAGGTAGCCGAAGTCGGGCTGGTCGACGCCGAGCTGGTTCTGCACGGCCTCGGAGGTGGCGCCGATCTTGCGACCGACCACGGTCGCCCCGGCCTCGAGCCGGCGACGCACGAGGCCCTGCTGGACGGCGTACGCCGCGGGCAGGTCCGCGGTCCCGATCAGGTCCCGCACCGCGGCGCAGGGGACCCGGTCCTCCTGGGCGGCGGCGAGGCGGTCGACGGCGGCGGCGATGGCGTCCTGGGAGGTCACATGGCGATAGTAGAACCTGTTACAGTTTTGTGCCATGAAGGACTCCTACGACGTCGTCGTGGTCGGCGCCGGCGGCGCTGGCATGTCGGCCGCGCTCTCCGCCGCGCACCGTGGCCTGGACACCGTGGTCATCGAGAAGAGCGACTACTTCGGCGGCTCCACCGCGCGCTCCGGCGGCGGCGTCTGGATCCCCGGGAACTACGCGCTCGAGGCCGCGAAGCAGGTCGATCCCGGTGACCGGGACGCCGCCAAGACCTACCTCGACTCGATCGTCGGCGACGTCGTGCCGAAGGTGCGCCGCGACACCTACCTCGACCGCGGGCCCGAGGTGCTGGACTTCCTCAAGGAGAGGACGCCGCTCCGGTTCACCTGGGTGCCCCAGTACTCCGACTACCTCCCCGAGAGCCCCGGTGGGCGCGCCGCGGGGCGGAGCGTCGAGCCGGTGCCGATGGACGCCCGGTTCCTCGGGGACGAGCTGGACCGGCTGCACCCGGCGTACACGAAGGCGCCGGCGAACATGATCGTCACGCAGGCCGACTTCCGGAAGATCAGCCTCGGCCTGCGCACCGTCCGGGGCCCGCTGACCATGGTCAAGGTGCTGCTCAAGCGGATGGTCTCGCTGCTGCTGGGCCGGAAGATGTACGCGATGGGCAACGCCATCGCGATCGGGCTGCGCAAGGGCCTCGTCGACGCCGGGGTCCCGGTCGAGTACGGCACGGCGCTCGCCGACCTCCTCGTCACCGACGGCCGGGTGACCGGCGTCGTGGTCGAGGACGCCGACGGCACCCGCCGCGAGATCCACGCCCGCCGCGGGGTGATCCTCGGCTCCGGCGGGTTCGAGCACAACCAGGAGCTGCGCGAGAAGTTCCTGCCGCAGCCGACCGCCGAGGAGTGGTCCACCGGCGCCGCCTCCAACACCGGCGCGGGCCTGCTGGCCGGCACGGCCGCCGGCGCCGCCACCGACCTGCTCGACGACGCGTGGTGGGGCCCGACCGTCCCGCTGCCCGGCCGCGCCTGGTTCTGCCTCGCCGAGCGGAACCTGCCCGGCTCGATCATCGTGAACTCCGCCGGTCGTCGGTTCATGAACGAGGCGCTCCCCTACGTCGAGGCCACCCACGAGATCTACAAGGGCCAGGCCACGGGCGTCGACCACGTGCCGGCCCACATGGTCTTCGACCAGACCTATCGCAACCGGTACCTGTTCGCGGGCGTCGCCGGCCGGCAGCCGTTCCCCGGCCGCTGGTACAAGGAGGGCGTGGTGACCCGGGCGGACTCGCTGGCGGCGCTGGCGGAGAAGCTCGGCCTGCCCGCCGACGCGCTGGCCCAGACCGTCGAGCGGTTCAACGGCTTCGCCCGCTCCGGCGTCGACGAGGACTTCGGGCGCGGCGAGTCGGCGTACGACAAGTACTACTCCGACCCCACGGTGAAGCCGAACTGCTCGCTCGCGCCGATCGAGAAGGGCCCGTTCTACGCGGTCAAGATCGTGCCCGGCGACCTCGGCACGAAGGGCGGCCTCGTCACCGACGAGCGGGCCCGCGTGCTCCGCGAGGACGGCAGCGTGATCGACGGCCTGTACGCCGCCGGCAACGTCTCCTCCGCGGTCATGGGCAACACCTACCCCGGCCCCGGGGGCACCATCGGACCCGCGATCGTCTTCGGCTACCTGGCCGCCGAGGACCTCGCCTCGTCGGCCACGTGACCACCTGGTGGTTTCGAGGCTCGCTTCGCTCGCACCTCAACCACCGGACGCCGGTGGTTGAGGTGCGAGGCGCCCCGGCGCCGAGCCTCGAAACCACCACCACCTGAGACTGGAGCCCTGACATGCCCATCGACCCGTCCGTCGCGATCGGCGCCGACCTCGGCACCCGCACCTTCCCCTGGACCGAGTCCGACGTCCTGCTCTACCACCTGGGCGTCGGCGCCGGCTCGAAGCCGGGCGACAACGTCTCCCCCGCCGCGCTGCGCTACACGCTCGACGGCCCCGACCTGCAGGTGCTGCCGTCCTTCGCCGTGGTGGCGCCGACGTTCCACGAGACCGACCCGCCGCCCCTGGACCTGCCGGGCTGCGACATCAACCTGGCCCAGGTCGTGCACGGCTCGCAGTCGATCGAGGTGACCGGCCCCGTGCCGACCGCCGGCACCGCCCACCTCTCGGTCACCCTCACCGACGTCTGGGACAAGGGCCGGGCCGCGGTGATCTGGCAGGAGGGCGTCGCCCGGGACGACGACGGCACCGAGCTGTGGCGGGTGCGCTCCTCGATCTTCGTGCGCGGCGAGGGTGGCTTCGGTGGCGAGCGCGGCACCTCCGAGCCGGTGGTCGTGCCCGACCGGACCCCCGACCTGGTGACCACCTACGAGGTCACCCCGCAGCAGGCGCTGCTCTACCGCCTGTGCGGGGACCGGAACCCGCTGCACGCCGACCCGGCCTTCGCCGAGGCGGCCGGCTTCCCGGCGCCGATCCTGCACGGCCTCTGCTCCTACGGCATCGTGCTGCGGGAGCTGACCGACGGCCTGCTCGACGGCGACGCGGCCAAGGTCGGCGGTTTCGGCGCCAAGTTCGCCGGCGTCGTCTTCCCCGGCGACACGATCCGAGTCGCCGGCTGGCGCGAGGCCGACGGGATCATCGGCTCGGCGACGATCCACGACGGCGAGCGCGACGGCGCCCCGGTGCTCTCGGACGTGGTGCTGACGCTGTCCTGAGCTGCCGCCCTCGCACCTCGACCAGCGAGGGCGTCAGCCCTCGTCGACCCAGTCGGTGAAGGAGCGCGGCTCGCCCAGCCAGTCGACGAGGCCCGTGCTGGTCCCGTCGCTGCGGGTCCCCGCGACCCGGTCGGCGATCCGCACGGACTCCGCACCGTCGAGGGCGTCCTTGGACATCCGCATCCGGACCTTCTCGTGCCGGTAGTCGAGCTTCATGGAGTAGGTGCCCTCGACCGGGTCGCCCCACTTCTTGTGCCCGAAGCCTTCGGTGTGGAGCAGCACGTAGTCGGTGCCCTGGAAGTAGCCGCCGACGAAGACGAACTCCGGGCCCTTGTCGTCGGCGTCGGTGTCGACGTACAGCGTGCCCGAGGAGCCGCTGCTCGGGGACCGGCGGAGGTTCTGGTGGGTGGTGACCACGAGCAGCCTGTTCTCGCCGTTGACGATGCGGACGGCGAGCAGGTCGGAGCCGTGGGCGGTGTCGTCCGGGTCGGTGACCCGGGCGGTCGCTGCGTCGGCGGGGCCCGTCAGGCCGAGCACGAGGGCGGCGGTCGCCGCGAGTGCGGCGGGGACGATGAGGGGGTTCCTGGTCATGGCGATCTGGTGTTCCTGTGAGTGGAGGAGGCGCCGGGGCGCCGCGCCCGGGTGGGGCACTCCTGACAGACGCGCGAACCCCCCGCCCAGATGCATCCGATCCCGAGAAATCCCGATCACTCCGCGCGGACGGCGTCGCCGAGCGCGATCCGCCCGCCCTCGAGGGCACGGAAGACCGTGCCGGCGCGCCGACGCAGCGCCTCCTGGGCGCCGGCACCGATGGTGTCGTCGAGCAGCCGGCAGGGCGCGGCGACGCGGACCACCTCCAGCAGCGCCTCGCCGACCCGCAGGCGCACCCCCGGCTCCCGCGGTACGACGCCGTGGCTGATCGTGAGGTTGCGGCGGGTCAGTTCGGCCGGGACCTCGCTGCCCAGCACCGACGCGGCCTCGTCCAGCGACTCCGCGGACTGCACCGTCACGTGCCGGTGCCGGGTGCCGTGGTAGCGGTCCCCGACGATCCCCTTGCCGGCCTCGAGCACCACCGCGTCGACCGCTCGCATCGGCAGCCGGGTGGCCTTCGCGACGTGGATCGCCACCACCGTCGGCGTACGGGTCTCGTCCATGCGGCGAGTATCGACGAGACCCCGGGTGACACGTCCACGAAAAGGAGGGTCTAGACGGATCGTCCTCACTACGCTGAGCCGGCCCCTGTGACCCACCGCACACCCAGGAGACGTACTTGTCCCGTCGTTCCCGCCTGCTGGCCGGCGTCGCCGCGCTGGCCCTCCTCCCCGCACTCACCCCGGCGGCAGACGCCGCCCCGGCGCAGGCACCCGAACCCCACACCTACGTGCCGTTCCCGACCGGGACCACCACGACCGACGACGGCGACACCGTGCTCGCGGACCGGCACGGCCGCGCGGTGCAGCTGCGTGGCGTGAACCTCGGCAAGTTCGACGACATCGGTCGCGCCGACGTCGCGACCATGGGCGAGGCGGGCTTCACGCTGCTGCGGCTGCCGATCCAGTGGCGACGCCTCGAGCCCACCCAGGACGCCTACGACGCCGGTTACGTGCAGCACATCCGCGACGTCCTGCGCTGGGCCCAGCGCTACGGCCTCAAGGTCCTCGTCGACTGGCACCAGGACGTCTTCGGGCCCGCGTTCGGCTTCGACGGCATCCCCGAGTGGGCCACCCGCACCGACGACATCCCGTTCGAGCGGGTGGAGGGCAACTGGTTCAACAACTACTTCCACCCTGCGGTGCAGGCGGCGTTCACCCACCTGTGGAACGACGAGGACCTGCGGGAGGAGCAGGTCGAGGCCTGGACCTACCTGGCAGACCAGCTCGAGGGGTCGCCGGCGCTGCTCGGCTACGACCTCTTCAACGAGCCGATGGGCGGCACCCTCACCTTCGAGGACGTCCTCAACCCGGACCCGACCGACCTGATCACCAAGGCGGCCGTCTTCGAGGCCACCGACCTGTCCGACATGTACGACCGGCTCATCGCCGGCATCCGCACCGTCGACTCGCGGTCCTGGCTCTTCGTGGAGCCGACGGTCCTGGTCGGCGAGGGCGTGCCGACCTCGCTGCGCGCCTTCGACGACCCGCGCCCCGGCGCGGACCGCATCGGCTACGCGCCGCATGCCTACTCGACCTCCGTCGAGGACGGGGAGGACTGGGACACCGCCAGCGGGTTCGTGGAGACCTACGAGGCCGCCATCACCCTGTACCCCCGGGAGAACGCGATGCCCGTGGTCGTCGGTGAGTGGGGCCCGATCAGCGGCCAGACGCCGGGCAACCAGGAGCTGGTCCGCCAGCAGACGGCGAGCTTCACGCGCTTCGCCAGCGGCTGGGCGATCTGGTACGGATGCGCCAACGAGGAGGGCGGCGGCTACTGCGTCTTCACCGAGGACGGCCACCTCGACGCCGGCCGCGCGGCCGCATGGGCGCCGTACGCGAAGGTGCTGGCCGGCACGCAGGTCGCGGAGTCCTACGACGTCGACGCGAAGCGCTACGTCCTGACGTACCGCCCGCAGCGCAAGCAGGGCCTGACGCGCCTGGTCGTGCCGAGCGGGTTCGGCCGGCTGATCGACGTCCGGGTGACCGACGGCGAGGGCCGCGCGCCCGCGGTGGTCCGGGTGTCGCGCCCGAGCGACACCGGTGCCCGCACGATCGCGATCCGGGTGGCCGGCAGGGTCGACCCGGGCAGCACCTGGACGGTGCGGATCACACGCGGCTGACCGCCGCACGACGCCCGAGGGCCCCGGAGCGCTGCTCCGGGGCCCTCGACGCGTCTCGGCGGACCGTGCTGCGCGGACCGCTCAGCGCGCGAGCACCAGTCCGCTGGTCGGCACACCGGTGCCGGCGGTGACCAGCACGTGGTGGGCGTCGTCGACCTGGTTGACCGACGTGCCGCGGATCTGCCGCACGCCCTCCGCGATCCCGTTCATGCCGTGGATGTAGGCCTCGCCGAGCTGGCCGCCGTGGGTGTTGAGCGGCAGCCGGCCGCCGATCTCGATGGCGCCGTCGGCGACGAAGTCCTTGGCCTCGCCGCGGCCGCAGAAGCCGAGCTCCTCCAGCTGCATCAGCACGTAGGGTGTGAAGTGGTCGTAGAGCACGGCCGTCGGGATCTCGGCCGGCGACAGCCCCGACTGGCGCCACAGCTCGCGTCCGACCACGCCCATCTCGGGGATGCCGATGTCGTCGCGGTAGTACGACGTCATCACGAACTGGTCGCGCCCGGCCCCCTGTGCGGCGGCGGCGATCACCGCCGGGGTCTGCCGGAGGTCCTTCGCCCGCTCCGCGGAGACCACGACCAGCGCCACCGCGCCGTCGGACTCCTGGCAGCAGTCGAGCAGGTGCAGCGGGTCGGCGATCATCCGGGACGCCTGGTGGTCCTCCAGCGTGATCGGCTTGCCGTAGAAGAAGGCGTCCGGGTTGGTCGCGGCGTGGCGCCGGTCGGCGACGGCCACCTGCCCGAAGTCGGCCGAGGTGGCGCCGTACTCGTGCATGTAGCGGCGGGCCTGCATCGCGACGGTGGCCGCCGGCGTGCTCAGCCCCAGCGGGTAGGTCCAGGCGTTGTCGAGGCCGTTGGTGTTGACCTGCGCGGCTGCCCAGTTCTGGACCTGGCCGAACCGCTGCCCGGAGCGCTCGTTGAAGCCGCGGTAGGCGACCACCACGTCCGCGACGCCCGTGGCCACCGCCATCGCCGCCTGCTGGACGGTCGCGCACGCCGCGCCGCCGCCGTAGTTGATCCGGCTGAAGAAGCGCAGCTCGCCCATCCCGAGCTCGCGCGCCACCGCGATCTCGGCGGAGCTGTCCATCGTGAAGGTGACCAGGCCGTCGACGTCCGCCGGCGCCAGCCCGCAGTCGGCCAGCGCCGCCTGCACGGCCTCCACCGAGAGCTGCAGCTCCGAGCGGCCGGACTCCTTGGAGAACTCGGTGGCGCCGATGCCCGCGATCGCCGCCTGCCCCGACAGCCCGCTCATGCGGCCACCTTCACGGTGCCGAGCACGTGGTCCCCGAGCGAGACTGCGCCGACCACCTTGATCGTGGCCACCGTGCGGCCGTCCTCCTCGGCGACGTCGGCCACCTCCCCGGTGAACGTGAACGTGTCGTACGGATAGGCCGGTGCGCCGAGCCGGATCGCGATCCCGAGGATCTGCACGTCCGTGCCCGCCCAGTCGGTGACGTAGCGCTCGCAGAGCGCGGTCGACGTCAGGATGTTGACGAAGATGTCCTTCGACCCCGCCGCCTGCGCGATGTCGCGGTCGTGGTGCACGTCCTGGAAGTCCCGGGTCGCGATCGCGGTGGAGACCACCAGCGTCGGCGTGATCGGGAGCGTCCACTCCGGCAGCTTGTCCCCGACGTTCATGCGTCCTCCCCCGCTCGAGCCACAGCTGCCCTTGAGATCCGGTGCCAGACCGGCAGGGTGAGCTCCTCGTCCACCACGTTCCAGCCGACCGCCAGCCGGTCGCCGATGGCCAGCCCGTCCGGCCCCTCCGGCGGTACGCCGGTCACCTCTGCCACCATCCGCACGCCCTCGTCGAGGTCGACGAGCGCGATCACCAGCGGCAGCTCCTTGCCCGGCACCCGCGGCGCGTGGTGGACCAGGTAGGAGAAGACGGTGCCCTCGCCCCGCGCCACCACGTAGCCGCGGTCGAGCGCGCCGCAGTCCGGGCAGGCCGGGCCGGGCGGGTGGCGGAGCACGCCGCACTTGTTGCACTTCTGGATCCGCAGCTCCTGCTCGTGCGTGCCCTCGAAGAAGTAGGCGTTGTCCCGGTTGACCACCGGGCGCACGGGGCCGGGCTTCGAGGCTCGCTCCGCTCGCTCCTCAACCACCGATGGCCCCCTTCGGGATGAACTTGAGAACGCGGAACAGCATGCTCGCAACCCTCTCGCTGGTGCCATCCGGGTGGTCGACGTACCAGGTGTTGCGGGAGGTCACGAAGTAGCCGACCCCCATCCCGGTCGCCTTCGGCCCGACCACGGAGTCGAGGGCGGTCGTGACGCGCAGCCGCTCGCCCACCCTCAGGTACCGGTCGTAGGTCTGCTCGCAGTTGGTGCCCAGCACCGCGGTGAACCCGGCGTCGGTGAGCACCCGCATCATCGAGTGCAGCGGGTCGTCCGCGGCGGGCTTCCCGCCCAGGCCGTACATGGTCCACACCTGGGCCATCGACGGCGGCGCCTCACCCTCGGTGAACCGGGGGCTGTCCAGCCCCATCGCCTCCAGCCAGTTGTTGATCGTCGGCTGGTTCACCTCGTCGCGGGCGCGGCGCTCGGCGGCCTCGCCCCAGCCCTTGATCCGCTCCGCCTCGGCCACCACGTGCGCGTGCACCTCGGCCGGGACCAGCTCCGCCGCACCGGCGGTGGAGACCCCGCTCATCGCGGCACCCGCGGCAGGCCGAGGCCGAACATCGAGATCAGCTCGCGCTGGACCTCCTGGACGCCGCCGCCGAAGGTGAGCACCAGGTTCCGCTTGGCCTGGGCGTCGAGGTAGTCCAGCAGCTCCTTCGTCGCCGGCTCCCCCGGGTCGCCGTGCCGCTGCACCAGCGAGATCAGGTCGGCGAGCAGGTGCTGCACCTGGTCCGCGGCGAAGACCTTCGAGGAGGAGGCGTCCGCGACCTTGATCTCGCCGGCGGCCGCCGCCCGCGCCACCTCCCAGTTGAGCAGCTCGTTGACCCGGAAGACCGCGGTCGTGCGGCCGAGGGCGTCGCGCACGTCCGCCGCGTCCCGTACGCCGGCGGCGTCGGCCCAGTGCACCACCTTGTCGCGCAGCCCCTCGATGCGACCGGCCGGCCCGAGCATGACGCGCTCGTGGTTGAGCTGGGTGGTGATCAGCTTCCAGCCCTGGTTCTCCTCGCCGACCAGCATGTCGACGGGCACCCGGACGTCGTTGAAGTAGGTCGCGTTGACGTGGTGGGAGCCGTCGGCGGTGATGATCGGCGTCCAGGAGTACCCGGGGTCCTTGGTGTCGACGATCAGGATCGAGATGCCCTTGTGCTTCGGCGCGTCCGGGTCGGTGCGCACCGCCAGCCACACGTAGTCGGCCTGGTGGCCGCCGGTGGTCCACAGCTTCTGGCCGTTCACCACGTAGTGGTCCCCGTCGCGGCGCGCCGTGGTGCGCAGCGACGCCAGGTCGGTGCCGGCGTCGGGCTCGGAGTAGCCGATCGCGAAGTGCACGTCCCCGGCGAGGATCCGGGAGAGGAACATCTCCTTCTGCTTCTCGGTGCCGTAGCGGATCAGCGTCGGCCCGACCGTCTGCAGCGTCACCGCCGGCAGGTGCACGTCGTGGTACTGGGCCTCGTTGGCGAACACGGTCTGCTCCACCTCGCCGAGCCCGTGGCCGCCGTACTCCTTCGGCCAGCCGACGCCCATCCAGCCGTCCTCGCCCATCCGGCGGATCATCCGCTCGTAGGTGGGGCCGTGCCGGTCCCACGCGCCGTCGGGGCCCGGGTCGGCGGGGTGGCCGAACTCCTCGGCGAGGCCGCCGAACCAGGCGCGGATCTCGGCCTTGAGCGCGCGCTGCGCCTCCGACAGCTCGAGGTTCTTCGCGGCCGGGTCCTCCACCGGGACCTGGCCCGCCGTGGTGTCGAGCGCGTGCGCGAGGTCGGTCCCCCAGGAGCTGAGGCCGACCAGCGGGTAGGTGACGTCGACGCCCATGCCGCCGTGCAGGTGGTGGCAGGTGCGGAAGGCGTACGGCGCGACCTGGCTGGTCCAGTAACCGGCCACGGCGAGGTCGTCGCCCGCCGGCACGCCCTCGCCGACCCGCCACACCGCGTTGTCGGCGGCGAGGTCGAGCGTGCGGGAGGTGACGTAGACGTCGGCCATCTGCAGCGAGACGGCCTGGAACTCGGCGAGGGCGCGGCCGAACTGGCGACGCCCCTTGACGTAGTCGGCGGTCAGGTCGCGGGCGCCGGCCAGAACGCCGGCGGCCGTCACCGCGAGGCCCGCCCGCGCCAGGTCGAGCAGCCGCGTGGCGGCGCCGTCCTCGAGCAGCTCGGCGGGGGCGCCGTCGAGCACGACCGTGTGCTGGCCCTGCCCGCTCGACGCGCTCGCCGGGACGAGCCGGACGCCCGGCGCGGTCGGGTCGACCAGCGCGACCACCGCACGGTCGCCGTGCCGGGCGGTCACCAGCAGCCGGGAGGCGCCCGCGGCGTGGGTGACGCCGACCTTGCGGCCGGTCACCGTGCCGTCGCCGACGGTCGTCGCCGGCAGGTCCGTCGCGCCGAGGCCCAGCCCGGGCTCCCGCAGCGCGGCGGCCAGCCGGAGCTCACCGGCGGCCACCGCCGGGAGCAGCTCCTTGCGCTGCGTCTCGGTCCCGTACGACGCCAGGGTCAGCGCCCCGCAGCACAGCGTGTCCCAGGCCGGCGTCTGCACCCCGCGCCGCGCGGCCTCGCGCAGCAGCACGGCGACGGCCTCGACGCCGAGCCCCTCGCCGCCGTACGCCTCGGGGACCGGGAGCGCCGTCAGGCCGGCGGCGGCCCAGGCCGACCAGTCGGTCGCGTCGGCCTCGCGGTCGAGGACCTCGCGGACCACGTCGCGCACTGCATTGATCGCGTCTGCATCCACACCAGAACTGTAACGTGTTCTAGTTCACGGGCGCGACACCTACCACCGAACGGGACGCGCGCCGGGATCCTGGTCAGTCGGCGGCGGACTCCTCCGCGACGCGCTTGCGGAGGCGCTCGAGCTCGCGCGGGAAGTGGAGGGCCAGCGCCTCCACGTCGGGCACCGAGCGCCGGCAGGCGATCGCGCCGACGTGGACCCGGCCGGCGTTCGACATGACCGTGATGTTGAGGCCGGAGCCGTGGTAGACGGGCCCGAGCGGGTAGAGCCCCTCGATCCGGGCGCCCATGAAGTAGAGCGGCATCGGCGGCCCGGGCACGTTGGAGATCACCAGGTTGTGCACCACCGGGTGCTTCTCGGGCAGGCGCAGCCCGGCGTACGCGCGCACCGCCAGCCCGAAGGTGCGCGGCGCGGCGAACTCCGCCCAGTCCTGCAGCGTGTCGGCACCGATCGCGTCGTGGTGCTCCTTCGCGTACCGGTTGCGCTCGGCCAGCAGCCGCAGCCGGTCCAGCGGGTCGCCGAGGTCGGTGCCGAGCTTGCAGAAGAGGGCGGAGACCTTGTTCGACCCCGTCGCCCGGTGCGAGGCCGCGCGGACGCTGACCGGGACGGCGGCCATCAGCGAGGTCTCGGGCAGCTCGCCGCGCTCCTCCAGGTAGGCACGCAGCGCGCCGCCGGCGATCGTCAGCACCACGTCGTTGACCGTCGCCCCCGACTCGCGCTTCACCTCCTTGATCTCGTCCAGCGACATGTCCGCCAGCGCGATCGCGCGGCGGCCGGTCACCAGCCCGTTGAAGGCGGTGCGCGGCGCCGAGAAGGGTGCGGCCATCGCGGTCCCGCGGTAGGCCCGCCCGATCGTGTTGGCGATGAACGAGACCGACGGCTTGACCACCCTGACCAGGTTGAGCGGCTTGGTGACCGTGTCCACCACGGCCCGGCCGAGCAGCGCCCCGCGGCTGGGGTCCCCACTGAGCGGCGGCTCGTCGGCGGGCAGGAACTCGGCGTCCGGCTCGAGCGCGCAGAGATGGGAGAGCAGGTTCGCGCCGGAGACGCCGTCCACCGTCGCGTGGTGGGTCTTGATCAGGACCGCGAGCCGCTCCTCGCCGGCCGCACTCTCCGGCCGGTAGCCCTCGATCACCCACATGTCCCACAGCGGTCGCGACCGGTCCAGCGGGAGCGACGTGAAGTGCGCCGCGAGCTCCATCAGCTCGGCGTACCCGCCCGGGCTGGGCAGCGCCAGCCGGTGCACGTGGCGCTCGATGTCGAAGTTCCGGTCCTCGACCCAGACGGGGTGGTCCAGACCGAGCGGCACGCCGCGGATCTTGCGCAGGAACGTGGGCAGCCCGCGCACCCGGGTGTCGAGGGCGCTCTGGAACCCCGGGAACGAGTAGGGCTGCGGCATCGTGCTCGGATCGACCACCAGCACCGCGCAGACGTGCATCAGCTGGGCGGGCGTCTCCAGGTACAGGAAACTCGCGTCCAGGCCGCTGAGCCGATCCATGCCACGTCGATCCATGCCACGCTCCCTCTCCACCGGCCTCCCCCGGTCTGGAACATGTTGCAGCAACCGGTCACGTCCCGACTACAGTCGATTTCATGGGATTTGTTCGGCGCCAGCTCCTGACCGCTGCCCTGACCGCCAACGCGATCCGCCCGCTCTCGGGGTTCCGCACCGGCATCCCGGCGTTCTTCGCCGGCTGGCTGACCGGTGAGCTGGCACCCCACCTGCTCGGCCTCACGGTGGCGGACGCCGCGGCACACGCGACCGGCCGACGCCGGGATCTGCGCGGCCTGGCGCTGGCGGGGGCCTCCAGCGCCGGCCTGGCCTACCTGATCCGGCAGAGCCGGCAGGTCGCGGGGACCGTCGAGGAGGCGCTCGTCGAGGGGCTCGGCGTCGACTACGTCGAGCAGCTCGACGCGGCGCCGACCCCCGCTGAGCTCGCCACCCCGTGGCGCACGATCGCCAACCCGTTCGCCTACGGGCGGGCGCGGCGGCGGGCCGGGGTCGAGGTGACCCGGGACATCGAGTACGCCCCGCACGGCAAGCGCGGGCTGCTCGACGTCTACACCTCCGAGGTCACCCCCGGCACGGGCGCCCCCGTCCTCCTCCAGGTCCACGGCGGCGCCTGGACCATCGGCGAGAAGGAGCAGCAGGGCCTGCCGCTGATGCAGCAGATGGCGGCCAGGGGCTGGGTCTGCGTGGCGATCAACTACCGCCTCGCGCCGCGGTCCCCGTGGCCCGCGCAGATCGTCGACGTCAAGGCCGCGATCGCCTGGGTCAAGACCCACATCGCCGACTTCGGCGGCGACCCGGACTACGTGGTGATCACCGGCGGCTCGGCCGGCGGCCACCTGGCCGCGCTGGCCGCGGTGACGCCGAACGACCCCGCGTTCCAGCCGGGCTTCGAGGACGCGGACACCTCCGTGCAGGCGGCGGTGCCGCACTACGGCGTCTACGACCTGGCCGGCGCCACCGGCATCCCCCGGGTCCTGCAGACCCGCGACCGGTTCCTGGCGCCCAAGGTCATGCAGTGCACCTTCACCGAGGCGCGCGAGGTGTTCGAGGACGCCTCACCGCTGCTCCGGGTCACCGAGGACGCGCCCGACTTCTTCGTGCTGCACGGCGCCTCCGACACCCTGGTCGACGTCGGCCAGGCCCGCGCCTTCGTCGACACGCTGCGCAAGGTCTCCCACCGCAGCGTCGTGTACGCCGAGCTGCCCGGCGCCCAGCACGGCTTCGACATCTTCCCGTCGATCCGATCGGCCCACGTCGTACGGGCCATCGACCGCTACCTGCACTGGCACTGGAACTCCCACCGCCGCGACCACGCCGCCGAACAGGGGCTCGGGGCAGCCCGAACAGGGGCTCGGGGCGCACCGACCCGGGGCTAGGGGCAGCCCGAACAGGGGCTCAGGGCGCACCGAACCGGGGCTCACGGCAGCCCGAACAGGGGCTCAGGCTGCGCGCTGCCCCGAGTGCCTGTTCGGCCTGCCCAAACTGCCTGTTCGGCCTGCCCCGAGTGCCTGTTCGGCACGCCCTAACTGCCTGTTCGGCCTGCCCCGAGTGCCGGTTCGGCCTGCCCCAAGCCCCTGTTCGGCTAGCGCGGGAGGCCGAGGATCCGTTCGCCGGCGACGTTGCGCAGGATCTGGGTGGTGCCGCCGGCGATGGAGAGGCAGCGGGTGTTGAGCTGCTCCCACACGTCCGCGGCGAGAAGGTCGAACTCCGCCGCACCGCCGTCCGCCGCACCGCCGTCCGCCGCACCGGCATCCGCCGCACCAGCGCCCGCCGCGGCGTCGGCCGCGTCGGCCGCCGGGTCGCCGGGCCGGGGGCGGGCGATGCCGGCGAGCACGGCCAGTGCGTCCCCCTGCAGCCGTACGACGAGCTCGGAGGACTCCTGGCGGCTGCGGACGCCGAGCAGCTTGGCGACGCTCGACTCCGCCCCGGGGCCGCGGCCGCCGAGGGCGCGCAGCGTGGTGCGGACGCCGAGCAGGCCGCAGACCGTGGCCAGCGCGACCTGGTGGCCGACCTCGACCCGCTCGACCGCGCCGAGCGTGCGGGCGGAGGCGAGCTCGACCGCCCGCTCGACGCTCTTGGTCAGCCGGGCGCTGGCCATCGCGACGCGCTCGTTGGCCAGCGTCGTGCGCGCCAGGCGCCAGCCGTCCCCGGGCTCCGCGACCACGCACTCGTCGGGCACGAAGACGTCGTCGAGGAAGACCTCGTTGAACAGCGCCTCGCCCGTCATCTCGCGCAGCGGCCGGACCTCGATCCCGGGCGAGCGCATGTCGACCAGGAAGTACGTGATGCCCTTGTGCTGCGGGGCGTCGGGGTCGGTCCGGGCCAGGCAGATCCCCCAGTCGGCGCGCTCGGCCATCGAGGTCCACACCTTCTGGCCGGTCAGCGACCAGCCGCCCTCGACGCGGACCGCCCTCGTCCGCAGGGAGGCGAGGTCGGAGCCGGAGCCGGGTTCGGAGAAGAGCTGGCACCAGACGACGTCGCCGTGCAGCGACGGGCGGACGAACCGCTCGCGCTGCGCGTCCGAGCCGTGAGCCAGGATGGTCGGCACCGCCCAGCCGGCGATCACGAGGTCCGGGCGCTCCACGCCGGCGCGGGCGAGCTCCTGGTCGATCACGATCTGGGTGGTCGGGTCGGCGCCGAGCCCGTACGGCGCGGGCCAGTGCGGCGTCAGGTAGCCCGACTCGGCCAGGGCGGAGCGCCGGTCCGCCTCCGCGACGCCCGCGACCCGCTCGACCTCCGCTCGCACGCCCGGCCGCACCGCGTCGTCGCGGCCCTCGAGGTCGACGTCGACGCGACGCCGTACCCCGGCGACGGCGGCGGCGGTGAGCCGCTCGGCCGCCGCGTCGGCGGAACCGACCAGCGCCCGCAGCGTCAGCGCGCGGCGCAGGTAGAGGTGGGCGTCGTGCTCGTAGGTGAAGCCGATCCCGCCGAGCACCTGGATGCAGTCCTTGGCGACCCGGACGGCGCCGTCGAAGCAGACCGCCTGGGCGACGTCGACGGCGAAGGACCACTGCTCCTCGCCGCCGTCCGCCCCGGCACTCGGGTCCGCGGCCGCGGCGGCGTCCCAGGCGGCGGCGGTGACCGCCTCGGCGGTCTCCAGCATCTGGGCGCAGAGGTGCTTGATCGCCTGGAACGAGCCGATCCGGCGGCCGAACTGCTCGCGCACCTTCGCGTAGTCCACCGCGGTCTCCAGGCACCAGCGGGCGACGCCCGCGGCCTCGGCGGCCGCCAGCGTCACAGCCGTACGACGCCAGCGCGGGTCGAGCCCCTCCACCGACCCCGCATCCGGGGCGACCGCGGCGTGGCGGGCGCTCAGGTCCACCCCGAGCGCCGGCTCGACACCGCCGGCGGCCCCGGCCAGCAGGTGCTCGGCGGCGGTGCCGCCGTCCCAGACCACGCCGCCGCAGGCCTGGACGCCGAAGCGACCGGGGCGGCCGGCGAGGAGCCCACCGACGGCGGCGCCGAGGAGGCCGCCGGGGAGCAGCTCGTGGGCGCAGGCCTCGAGCGCGACGGCCTGGTCGAGCACCGTGCCGCCCCCGCCTCCGGCGGACTCGGGCAGCGCGATCGTGTGCAGGCCCATCTCCTCGATGGCCGCCCACTCCTCGTCGAAGCTCGCGCCGACATCACCCTCGGCCGCGCGCGCGGCCTCGATCGGGGCCAGGCTCGCGGCCCACTTGCGCAGGCTGGTGGCGAGCTCGACCTGCTCGTCGCTGATGCCGAGGGACATGCGGGCTCCTTCTGGCGCCACGCGGACGAGGCACCGGCCTGAACTAGAACGTGTTCTAACCCTACTATGTGCGGCGTGCCTGACACCGTCGTGAGTGAGACCCCGATGCCCGCCGACCTGCTCGACCACGCGCGCCGCGCCAAGGGCTTCATGCCCGAGGACGAGGGCGCGCTGCTGCACCGGGTGGCGCGCGAGCGCCTCGCCCACGGGCCGGCGCTCGAGGTCGGCACCTACTGCGGCAAGTCCGGGATCTACCTCGGCGCGGCCGCCCGCGCGGCGACCACCGACCCGAGCCGGCCGGCGACCGTCTTCACCGTCGACCACCACCGCGGGTCGGAGGAGAACCAGGCGGGGTGGGAGCACCACGACGCCAGCCTCGTCGACGACGAGTTCGGCCGGATGGACACGCTCCCGGTGTTCCGCAAGACGATCGCGCGCGCCGGCCTGGAGGACCACGTGATCGCCGTGGTCGGTCGCTCGACCACCGTGGCGGCGCACTGGCGCACGCCGCTGTCGCTGCTGTTCATCGACGGCGGCCACGGCGAGCAGCCGGCGCGCGACGACTTCGAGGGGTGGCCGCGCTGGGTGCAGGCCGGCGGCTACCTCGCCATCCACGACGTCTTCGAGGACCCCGCCGACGGCGGCCGCCCGCCGTACGAGCAGATCTACCTGCCCGCACTGGCGAGCGGCGCGTTCACCGAGGTGGCCGCGGTCGGCTCGATGCGGATCCTGGAGCGGACCTCCGGCTCAGCGGGCGACCCGCTCGCCGGCTAGGCAGCCGCACTCGAGCGCGATCTCGCCGAAGTGCGGCGCCAGCGAGGTGCCGCGCATGATCGCGGAGCCCGGCGTGGCGTGCCCGTAGGTCTCCCCCAGCGCGTCGACGGCCAGCAGCACCGCGGCCGCGGTGTACGTCGTGTGCTCGACCGGCCAGTGCACGTTGCGCGGCTCCGAGCTCGGCGACGGGCGCTGCGGGTCGTCGTAGACCCAGCCGGTCCAGTAGCGACCGTCGTCCTCGCGCAGGTGCTGGACGTCGGCGACGAGCTGCCGGGCGCGCTCGGGCTGCCCCAGCACGTCCAGCGCCATCGCGAGCTCGCAGGTCTCCGCGCCGGTGACCCACGGGTTCGTGTCGACGCAGTGGATGCCCATCCCGGGCACCACGAAGTCGTCCCACCGCGAGGCGAGCAGCGCGTGCGCGTCCTCGTCGCGGACGGCGCCGCCGAGCACTGGGTAGTACCAGTCCATCGAGTACGTCGACTTGTCGGCGAACAGGTCGCGGTGCTGCCGCAGGGCGTGGCCGAGCCGGCCGCCGGCCAGCTCCCACTCCGGCTGCGGGTCGTCCATCAGGTCCGCCAGCGCGACGCCGGCGCGCAGCGAGTGGTAGACGCTGGAGTTGCCGGTGAGCAGGCAGAAGTCGTCCTCCGGCGTCCACTGGATGCCGCCGAACGGCTGCTGCAGCGAGATCACGAAGTCCAGCCCGGCGCGCACCGAGGGCCAGTACCGCTGCACGAACGCGATGTCGCGGCGCACCAGCCAGTGGTGCCACAGGCCGACGGCGAAGTACGCCGACATGTTGACCTCCCCGCGCTCGTCCTCCGGCTTCCCGTCGACGATCTTCATCGGCCACGAGCCGTCGGCCCGCTGCATCGTCGGGACCCAGGCGTAGGCGCGCTCGGCGGCCTCGACCTGGCCGCCGATCAGCATCGCCATCGCGGCCTCGACGTGGTTCCAGATGTCGACGTGCTCGCCGGTCGTCCACGGCACCGAGCCCCACGGCTCCTGCATCGCGGCGATCGCGGCGGCGGTGTCGGCGACCTGCTGGGCGCTCAGCAGCCCCTCGACGTAGGGCAGCCGCGCGAGCGGGACCTCGGGCTCAGCCGGCATCGGCGTCCCCCGGGGCGTCGGTCGCGGTGAGCGGCTTGCGGAAGTACAGCACCATGCTCTTGCCGATCAGCGGGTCGAGCACCTTGCCGGCGTACTGCAGCGTCTTGGGCTGCTTCATGATCTCCCAGACCAGGAGCTTGTGGTACGCCTTGGCCAACGGGTGCTCGTCGTTCTCGACGCCGACGGCGCACTTGATCCACCAGTACGGCGCGTGCAGGCCGTGGGTGTAGGACTTGCCCTCGAAGACCATCGCGTCGCCCGGGGTGCCGTCGTTGAAGCGGCCCGCCTTGGTGACCTTGTCGATCAGCTCGTGGTCGGTGTAGATCCGGATGTGGCCGCCGGTGGCGTGGTGGTAGTCCGGCGACAGCTTCCAGTTGATGACCTCGGGCAGCCAGCGCGGCACCGAGACGGCCAGCGTGCCGCCGGGGCGCAGCACGCGGACCAGCTCCTTGATCGCGTCCACGTCGGCGTGGATGTGCTCGAGCACCTCGGCGGCGACGATCCGGTCGAACTCGCCGTCGCCGAACGGCAGCGCCAGCGCGTCGCCCTGCTTGACGTCGGCCTCGGCGCCCGCGGGCACCTCCCCCGCCTCGGCCATCCCGACGAAGATCTCCTTGACGCCGGCCAGCTCGTCGGCGTCCAGGTCGAACGCGATCACGTCGGCGCCGCGCCGGTACATCTCGAAGCTGTGCCGGCCGGCACCGGCGCCCATGTCGAGGACGCGGTCGCCGGGGCGCAGGCCGAGACGGTCGAAGTCAACGGTCAGCATGTCAGTCGGTCCCCTCGGTGGAAGTGCGCCGGTTCTCCTCGGCGAAGTCGTCGATCACGTGCTGGTAGGCCTCGGCGACCTTCTCCGCGACCGCGCGCCAGCTGAAGTGGGCCTCCACGCGGGCCCGGCCCGCGGCGCCCATCCGGGCGCGGCGCTCGGGATCGTCCAGCATCCGCTCGATCGCCGTGAACAGCTCGCCGACGTCGCCCGGCGTGACCAGGTCGGCGCACTCGCCGTCCTCGCCGACCACCTCGGGGATGGCGCCGGCCCGGGAGACCACCAGCGGCGTCGCGCAGGCCATCAGCTCCGCGGTGGGCAGGGAGAAGCCCTCGTAGAGCGACGGCACGCAGGCGACCTCGGCCGAGCCCATCAGGTCGACCAGCTCCTCGTCGGTGAGGCCGCTGGCGAAGCGGACCGCGTCGCCGATGCCGAGCTTGTCGATCAGCCGCTCGGTGCGGCCGCCCGGGGCGGGCCGGGTGACCAGCACGAGCTCGACGTCGCGCTCGGTGCGCAGCTTGGCGAAGGCCTCCAGCAGCGTCGCGATGCCCTTCATCGGCGCGTCCGCGCTGGCCATCGCCATGATCCGGCCGGGGACGCGGGGCCTGCTCGGCGGCACGAACTTGCCGTCGACGCCGAGCAGGATGACCTGCATCTTCGCCGGGTCCACGCCGAAGTCCTTGGCGATGTCGCGCTTCGAGGTCTCCGACGGCGTCAGGATCCAGCGCGCCTGACGGGCCACGGCGGCCTGCATCCGCAGGAAGCCGTACCAGCGGCGGACGGTGAACTTGCGCCACGGGTTGCGGGTCTGCGACAGGTCGATCCGCCGGTCGAACGTGATCGGGTGGTGGATCGTGGTGATCATCGGCAGCCCGGCGCGCTCCTCGATCTGGAGCATGCCGTGGCCGAGCACCTGGTTGTCGTGGACGATGTCGAAGTCGTCCTTGCGCTCCTCCAGCACCCGTGCGATGCGGCGCGCGAAGGTGCGCGGCTCGGGGAACCCGGCCGTGCACATGATCGCGAACTCCTGCACGTCGATGCTGTCGCGGAACTCGCGCGGCTTCGGGATCCGGAACGGGTCCGGCTCGCGGTAGAGGTCCAGGCTGGGCACCTTGGTCAGCCCGACGCCCTCGTCCAGCTCGGGGTAGGGCTGTCCCGAGAACACCTCGACGGTGTGCCCCAGCGCCACCAGCTCACGGCTCAGGTGACGCAGGTAGACCCCCTGACCTCCGACGTGGGGCTTGCTGCGATAGGACAGCAGAGCGATCCGCATTCGACTTTCTCCTCCCTGATGCGCTGGGGTCATGGCCGGTGTCGTGGCGCTTCCTACGCCGGTCACGGCGCCGCGCTCTCAGGGGAGCTGGGCCGACACGGAACTGGAACGTGTTGCTGATTATGCGCTACGAGCGAGTAGCCTAGGGCCACCATCCGGAACATCGACGGGCGCATGTCCGGAAGGCCGAGCCGAGGAGATCTGTGAGTACGAAGCCGCTGTCCACGTCGTCGAGCGACGAGGGCGCCACCGTCGAGCGCGGCGGCTCCGCCGCCCAGCGCGACCGTCGTCGCCGGATCCTCGACGCCACGTACGCGCTGGCGGCCGAGGGGGGCTTCGACGCCGTGCAGATGCGGGCGGTCGCGGAGAAGGCGGACGTCGCGCTCGGCACGCTCTACCGCTACTTCCCCTCGAAGATCCACCTGCTGGTCTCCGCGCTCGGTCGCCAGCTCGACGAGGACGCGCCGCGCCTCCAGGAGCGCCCGGTCCCCGGCGACACGCCCGCCGACCGCGTGCTCTTCGTGCTGAAGCGGATGGCGCGGGGCATGCAGGGCGACCCCAAGCTCACCGAGGCGCTGACCCGGGCGTTCATGTTCGCCGACAGCACCGTCACCACCGAGATCGACCGGGTGGGCGCGTCGATGACCGCGATCGTCACCCACGCGATGCGCGGCGAGGACAGCGAGGCGCCCGTCACCGAGGAGGAGGTGGCGATCGCCCGCGTCCTCGGCGACGTCTGGCTGGCCACCCTGGTCTCCTGGGTCACCGGCCGCGCGAGCGCGGCCGAGACGGCGGCCCACATGGAGACCGCCGTCCGACTCGTGCTGCGCTGATCCCGATACCGACGCCGCCGCCCGGTGCCGGTCAGGCACCGAACGCGTGGGTCGAGGTCACCCCGCCGTCGATGGCGATCTCGGCGCCGTTGACGTAGCCCGACTCGTCCGACGCCAGGTAGACGTAGAGCGGCGCGATGTCCTCCGGCACGCCGACGCGGCGCAGCGGCACCTTCGAGGCGCCGTACTCCATCGCCGCGTCGCCGCCGTGGACCCGGGTCATCGGGGTGTCGATCATCCCCGGGTGCACCGAGTTCACCCGGATGCCCTTCGGGCCCAGCTCCATCGCCGCGCACTTGGTCATGCCGCGGATCGCCCACTTCGTGGCGGCGTACGCCGTGCAGGCCGGCATCCCGGCGAGGCCCTCGACGGAGGAGGCGTTGATGATCGAGCCGCCGCCGTTCTTGCGCATCGTGCGGGTCACGGCCTGCATGCCGAGGAACGTGCCGAGCTGGTTGACCCGCCACAGCAGCTCGACCTCGTCGGCAGGCATCCGCTCGATGTCGCCGAACCGGAGTACGCCGGCGTTGTTGGCCAGGACGTTGACCGGCCCGAACCGCTCGTTCGTGTCGTCGACCAGCGTCGCCCAGGAGGCCTCGTCGCTGACGTCGTGGTGCGCGAAGTGGGCGGCCTCGCCCAGCTCGTCCGCGAGCGCCTGACCGGCCTCCTTGGCCACGTCCGCGATGACGACCCGCGCGCCCTCGGCGACGAACCGCCGCACGATCTCGGCGCCCTGGCCCTGCGCGCCACCGGTGACGATGGCGACCTTGTTCTCGAGTCGACCCATGCTGCTCTCCTACTTCCCTGCCGTGTCCGCTGCGATGTCCGCTGCCGTGCTCAGACCGTGAGCCGCATGATCGAGTCCGCCGCGAAGCCGACGGACGGGTCCCGGTCGGTGAAGAAGCCGCCGAGCTGCTTGTCGAGGTCGTCGGCGGTCCACAGGTCGCCCGAGGCGTCGAAGCGCTGCTCGACGACGGGCGCGGCCACGAGGGCGACCATGCCGCCGTACACCACGAAGACCTGGCCGGTGATCCGGTCCGCGGCCGGCGACGCGAGGTAGGCGACCAGCGGCGCGACGTGCTCGGGCGAGTACGGGTCGACCGCGTCGCCGGAGGTGTCCTCGCCGAAGACCTGCGCGGTCATCGCGGTGCGCGCCCGGGGGCAGATGGCGTTGGCGCGCACCCCGATCCGCGACAGGCCGCGGGCGGTGGAGAGCGTGAGCGCGGCGATGCCGGCCTTGGCGGCGGCATAGTTCGGCTGCCCGGGCGAGCCGCCGAGGAACGCCTCGGAGGCGGTGTTGACCACGCTCGCCTCGACCGTGCCGGACTCCGCGGCCTTCGCCTGCGTCCGCCAGTACGACGCCGCGTTGCGGGAGAGCAGGAAGTGGCCCCGCAGGTGGACCGCGATCACCGCGTCCCACTCCTCGTCGGACATGTTGAACAGCATCCGGTCCCGGGTCATCCCGGCGTTGTTGACCACGATGTCGAGCCGGCCGAATCCGTCGACCGCGGCGGCCATCATCGCGTCGGCCGTGCTGCGCTGGCTGACGTCGCCGGCGACCACGACGGCCTCGCCGCCGCGGTCCCGGATCTCGGCCACGGCGTCGTCCCCGGCACCGGGCAGGTCGTTGACGACCACCCGCGCCCCGGCGGCGGCCAGCGCGAGCGCCTCCGCGCGTCCCAGCCCCGCGCCGGCTCCGGTGACGATGGCGACCTTGCCGTCGAGGCCGGTCGGGCTGCCACCCAGGTCGATGCCGCTCACTCGTCCCCCTCCAGGCTGATCGCCGCGCGCGGGCAGGCCGCGACGGCCTGCTTGACCCGGTCGAGGTTCTCCGGGGTGGTCTCGTCGGTGTGCACCTGGAGCAGGTCGTCGTCGTCCAGCTCGAACACGTCGGGGGCCATCGCCTCGCAGAGCCCGTTGGACTCGCAGAGGTCGAAGTCGACCTTGATCTTCATCTTCCTTCTCCTTGTCGATGCAGGTGCCGGGTGGGGCGGGGGGGGTCAGGACCCCTCCGAGGAGTGCCCGGGGAACAGGTGGGCGTCGGGGTCGATGGCCACGGCCGCGTTGTTGACCGCGGTCGCCGCCTCGCCGAACCCGACCGCGATCAGCCGGACCTTGCCGGGGTACTCGGTGATGTCGCCGGCGGCGAAGACGCGCGGCAGGTTGGTGCGCATGGCGCTGTCGACCACGACGTGGCGCCGCTCGGTCTCCAGGCCCCACTGCTGCAGCGGTCCGAGGTCGGCGAGGAAGCCGAGCGCGGCGACCACCGCCTGGCTGGGGAGGACGACGGTCTCGCCGTCGGCGCCGTCGTCGATCCGCAGCTCGACCTCCGCCACGTGGTCGTCCCCGCGCAGCGCCGTGACCTGGGCCTTGGTGATGATCTCCACCGACGAGGCACGGACCTGCTCGACGGTGCGGGCGTGCGCACGGAAGGCGTCGCGCCGGTGCACCAGGGTCACCGAACGGGCGACCGGCTCGAGGTGGATCGCCCAGTCGAAGGCGCTGTCGCCGCCGCCGACGACGACCACGTCCTTGTCGACGTACGGCTCGAAGGTCGGGACGAAGAACTCCAGCCCACGCCCCAGCCACTCCCCGCCCGCGGGCAGCGGACGGGGGCTGAACTTGCCGATGCCGGCGGTGATGATCAGGGCGCCCGCGCGGACGGTGGTGCCGTCGTCGAGCCCGAGGACCACACCGTCCTCCTTGGCGGCGAGGTCGGTGGCCGTGCGGCCGAGCAGCAGCACCGGCTCGGCCGTCTCCGCCTGCGCCACGAGCCCGGCGACCAGCTCGCGACCCTTGACGGTCGGGAACCCGGCCACGTCCAGGATCGCCTTCTCCGGGTACATCGCGGTCACCTGGCCGCCCAGCTCGGGCAGGGAGTCGACCAGCGCGACCGAGAGCCCCCGGAAGCCCGCGTAGTAGGCGGCGTAGAGCCCGGCCGGACCGGCGCCGAGCACGACGACGTCGCAGACGACCTCGGCCTCGTCGCCGTTCGCTCCAGGAGTCACCACGGACGGAACTGTAACGTGTTCTAGTTCTTCTCGGTATCCCGACACCCGCTCAGACTGGCCCGGCGATCACTTGGTGTCGAGACCATCGACCAGGCAGCCGCGGTCGGTGTTGACGACCGTGACCACGGCCCGGTACGGCGTGTAGGTGGTGCGCTCGTCGCCCTTCTTCCCCTTGGTCGCGTACTGGTTGAGGAAGACCAGCGCCTCCACCTGCGTGTCGTTCGCCCGGACGACCCCCTGGGCGACCACGCGGCTCTGCACCTGGGTGCGGTTGGCGATGAACTCGTCGCGGATCTGGTCGGTGGTCTCGCGGTACTCCGCGGCGAACCGCTCGGTCATCGTCGCCGCCGCGCGGTCGACGTCCTTGTCGTAGGTCTTGAAGCCCTTGCTGACGATGAGCCCCAGCGCCTTCGCCGCGGCGTCGACGCAGCCCTGCACGTCGGCCTCGGCGGGCACCACCGGGCGCCCGTCGGGCACCTCGATCTCGGCCCGCTCGGCCGCGG
This sequence comes from Nocardioides sp. YIM 152588, assembly GCF_040191335.1. Taxonomy (NCBI): domain Bacteria; kingdom Bacillati; phylum Actinomycetota; class Actinomycetes; order Propionibacteriales; family Nocardioidaceae; genus Nocardioides; species Nocardioides sp. YIM 152588. Next base: position 48,946 of record NZ_JBEGDJ010000008.1, read on the forward strand.
TGGTGCTCGCCGCCTCCGCGGCCGGCGCCGGGTCGTGCACGAGGGCGAACCAGGCGCCCTGCAGCGCGAGGACCACGCCGAGGCAGGCCAGCAGGGCCACCAGCGCGCGGGTGACCCGACGGCCCGCCAGGAGCGAGCGCGGCCGCCGCGGCGTACCGCTCGCGACGGCCGGCTCCCCCGCCGGCTCCTCGACCACCGGCTCCTCGACCACCGCTTCCTCGACCGGCTCCTCGACCCGCGGCGCCTCCACCTCCGGCGCCTCCACGACGGGCACCCCGGCGCCGGCGCCGGCACCGCCCTGCCCGGCCAGCTTGCGCGGGCGCGCCGTGGCGCCGGACGACGACGGCTTGCGCCGGACCGTGCTCCTACTCATCGCTCGCTCCTCTCACGCCACGAACTGCAGGTCGCGGACCAGCCAGAGGCCGTCCCGGAGGACCAGCTCCATCTGCATCCGGTAGTTGCGGGCCTGCGGCTTGAAGTCGGTCTCCTTGTTGGCCACGGTGCCGGTGGTCGCGGCGAGCACCGTCGCGGAGTCCTTGTCGGCGGCGACGACGGCCGACCAGAGCACCTCGCCCTCCATCACCGACTTCGCCCGCTTCGCGAGCTGGACGAGCCCCTTCGCCGACTGGTCGTACTGGGTCTGGAAGGCGCCGGTGGCGTACTTGCGGACGGCGGCCACGCCCGCGTCCGTGTCCCGGTAGTCCAGGTTGACGAAGGCGGCGGCCATCGCCGACGTCGTCTCGAGGATGGCGGCGCTGCGCTCCTGCTCCTCCTCGGGTGCCTCGTCGAACGCGGTCACGGTCCGGGCGCCGAGGGTGGCACCCGACTGCTCGCCGGCGGCCTTCTCGTCGGTCACGACCGCGGCCGCCCGCTGGAGGAGACCGCCCGAGGTGTCGCCCCCGTCCCGTCGGTGCTCCCGCACCATCGCGGCGCCGAGCGCCACCGCCAGGGCGCCGCAGAGGATGAGGATCACCCACAGCACCAGGTTGACCCGCGCCCGACCGTCCCGGGCGGCTGTCCCGCGCATGCTCATCGCCCCTTCACCGGTCCCACCAACATCCACTTCCACGCGTCTCCGCCCAGCACCGACAGGCTGCTCGGCGGGTTGAACACCACCGGGTTGCCGGCCGCGTCGACGACGCCCGCGACCTCGCCGGTCGCCGCGTCGTAGCCGCTGGTGTAGGAGCGGGGCGCGGACGCGTTCGCCCCCGTCCCGCCCGGCGCCGACTTCGAGCCTCGGGCCACGTACGGCGCCCCCTCCTCGCAGCTCGCGGGGTAGACCGGCGTGTCCGTCGTGTCCTGCGTCGAGCGCCACTCGGTGGCCGGCAGGTAGCCCTTGGTGCACGGCGGCACCGAGTAGTCGAACTGCAGGTTGATCCGGCCCCAGCCGTCCTCGGTGATGCCGTTCGGGCCGCCGGAGATGATCACCGGGTAGGTGACCAGCAGCTGCTCCACCCCGTCCAGGTGGCTGAGCACCGTCTGGGTGGTCGTGGAGAGGTCGCTGAGGAGCACCGGGAGCGTCGGCTCGAGGTCCTCCAGCAGCGCCTGCGCCTCGCGCGCCGCCCCCGGGGTCTGGCCGACGACCGTCCGCAGGTCGCCGTCGCTGCGGCGCAGCGCCGCGGTGACGGTCGCCAGGTCCGCTGAGAAGCTTCGGATGTTCTCGCCCTGCCCCCGCTGCGTGCGCAGCACGGTCAGCCCGCTGTCGAGCAGCGTGACCGTCTCGGCGGTGTGCGCGGAGGCCTCCTGGATGAACGCGGTGCCGCCGTCGAGCAGCCGCTGGAGGTCGTCCCCGGTGCCGCGGAACATCCGGCCCAGCTCGCGGACCGTGACCTGCAGGTTCTCCTTGTCCACGGACCGCACGAAGTCGTCGAGGTCGACGAGGAGGTCCCCCTCGTCGACCGGGAGCGACTCCTCCGTCCCGTGGTAGACCGTGCCGTCCACGGCGTACGGCGGGGCGTCGGCGGGCGGCTGGAAGTCGAGGTACTGCTCGCCGACCGCCGAGAGGTTGTGCACGTACATCGCGGAGTCGACGGGCAGCTGCGTGTCCTCGTCCAGGTCGAGGTCCAGCGTGACGCCGTCGACGGTCGTCGTCATCTGCGCGACGCGGCCGATCTTCACCCCGCGGTAGGTGACCTCGCTGCCCTCGAAGAGGCCGCCGGAGGCGGGCAGGGTCGCGGTCACGGCGAGGCGCCGCCCCGTGATCCGGTCGACCACGCCGAGGTAGGAGGCCGCGACGTAGGTGATCCCGACGGCGCTGAGCACCACGAAGGCCATCAGGCGCATCCGTACCGCGCGACTCATACCGCACCTCCCAGCAGCGTCGTGGTCGTCGTGACGGGGTCGGCCCGACCCTCGGCGATCCGCCGGGTCAGGCCACCGGGCCCACCGAGCGAGGTCAGGCCGGCGCTGGCGGCCTCACGGTCCGCCAGGCGCTTGAGCTCCACGGCCGGGACGGTCGCCACGACCTCGCAGACCGGGCTGTGCCGCAGCCCCTCCTCGCGGCACCGCCGGGTCAGGCTGCGCCGGGACGACACCTCCTGCAGCGCCGTCGTGCAGCTCTGGCTGGTGACCCGACCGCTGCGCACGCAGCCGGTCACCGAGCTCTGCAGCACCCGGCCGACGAGCCCGCGCACGTTGACCTTCGGCAGCTCCACCCCGACATTGGCGAGGATCTGCTCGATGTCGAGGTCGGCGCGCATGATCGTGTCGGCATAGTCGCCCTCCACGATCGCGTTCGCCGACTTCGGGAACGGGAAGCTGACCAGCAGGTTCAGGCCCGGGGCGAGCTCGTCGCCGGCGTCGGCGAGGCGGTTGAGCACCGGGTCGAGGTGACCCAGGATCTCGAGCACGTCGTCCTTGCTGGCCTCGATCACCCGGGTGCCGACGCGTCCCAGGTCGTCCAGGGCGCCGAGCATGTCGATCAGCTCGTCGTGCTGGGCGGCCAGCACGCGGACCGCCGGTCCGGTCGCGTCGAGCGCCTCTGCGACGGTGTCCTTCTCCGCGTTGAGGGTGGCGGTCAGGCCGTTGAGGGAGTCCAGGGCGCGGATGATGTCCGACTTCTGGTCGTCGATCGTGCCGACCACGCCCTCCAGCGACCCCATCAGGTTCCGCAGCCGGCCCTCGCGGCCCGACATCACGGCGTTGGCCTCCTTCATGATCGTGCCGAGCTGCGCGACGCCGCCGCCGGTGAGCAGGAACGAGAGCGCGCCGAGGACCTCCTCGACCTCCGGGTTGCGGCCCGTCGCGCTCATGTCGATCCGGTCGCCGTCGGAGAGGCGACCGTCGCCCGCCGCTCCCGGGGGCGCCTCGAGGGCGACGTACTTCTCGCCGAGGAGGGAGACCTGCCGGATGTCGGCGATCGCGTTGTCGGGCAGATCGACGTTGTCCCGGATCCGCATCGTGACGCGCGCGTGCCAGCCGACCCGCTCCACGTCGGTGACCTCGCCGACCACCACGTCGTCCACCATCACCGTCGAGCGCGGCACGACGTTCAGCACGTCGGCGAAGTCGGCGGTCACCTCGAAGGAGTCGTCGTCGCCGACCGGCGAGCCGGGCAGCGGCAGGTCGTAGGCCTCGAACGAGCAGCCGCCCAGCGCGAGCGCCCCGGCGACCAGCGCGGCGGCCGCCCTGCCGAGCCGGCCGCTCATCGGACACCCCCCAGGAGGCCGGCGACCGACGGGTCGTCGGGAGCCACGTAGGTCGCCTGGCGGACCGGCACCGCGAACCCCTTCCCGGTGTCGGGACTCGTGCCGGGTCCGGCGCCGCGGTGCGCGGCCGGCTGCTCGTCGTCGGTGATGCCGGCCGGCACCCACGGCAGGTCGGTCACCAGCGGCTCCAGGTACTGCTCGAGCAGGTCGCAGGCGAGCTTCTTCATCGGCTTCGAGATCTCCGGGTTCAGCTGGATTGTCGCGCAGATGAACCCGTCGAGGTCCCAGATGTTGTTGCCGAAGTTGATCCGGGAGTTCTGCGTCATGCTCGCGATGTCGAAGCCGAGGTTCAGGTTCGCCATCGCCACCGGCGCGATCCGCAGGGCCGTGTCGAGGTTCTTCCGCTCCGAGGCGATCGCCGAGACCGTGGTCGTCAGCTGCCGCACGTCCTTGACCAGTGCGTCCCGGTTGTCGCCGACGAAGCCCTTGACCTCCCCGACGGCGTCGGCGACCGCCGCGACCGCCTGCTGGAGCTCGTCGCTCTCGTCGGCCAGGAGGTCCGAGACGCCGGCGAGGTCCTTCATGAACGCCCGCACCAGCTCGTCGTTCGCGGCCAGCGTGGTGGTGAACTCGGCGAGCTGGCTGACCGCCTCGAAGAGCGGGCCGGCACCCTCACCGAAGGTCTCGGCGGCCGCCGACATCTCCCGGATCATCCGGTTGCCGCGGGCCCCCTGGCCGTCGAGGGCGTTGCGTGCGGACCGCATGACGTTGTTGAGGGTGCCGTTCTTGTTCACGCCGTTCGGGCCCAGCGTCGTGGTGAGCGTCTGCAGGCTGGCGTAGATCCGGTCGAGCTCGACCGGGACCGCGGTCTCCGGCAGCGGGATGTCGGCGCCGTCGGCCATCACGTCGCCCTTGGTGTAGACCGGCGTCAGCTGGACGAAGCGGTCGGCGACCAGCGTCGGCGTGACCACGACCGCCTTCGCGTCCTCCGGCACGCGGTACGACGCGGCGTACTCCATCTCCACCCGCACCGAGTTGCCCTCCGGGATGACCGCGGTCACCTCCCCCACGTTCACGCCGAGGATCCGGACGTCGGTCCCGGTGTAGACGCTGACCGCCCGCGGGAAGTGGGCGGTGACGGTGTTGCGCTCCTCCGGCGAGCGCACCACGTTGAGCGCCACGCCGACCACGAGCAGCACGACGACGAGGGCCACGATGCGCCGGTCGATCCGGCTCCAGACCGCTGACACCATCAGAACTGCCCCTCCGCGATCTCGAACTCGCCGGTGACCACGCCGAGGACGTTCGCGGCGTACGCGTCGAACCACGGCCCCGTCCCGACGATGTTGCTGAGGATCGACACGTACGGGCCGAGCTCGCGCAGCGTCGCCTTGAGGTCCTTCTTCCGCTGGACCAGCAGCGTGGTCAGGTCGTCGACCTGGGCCAGCGCGGGACCGATCGTCCTCGCGTTGTCGGTCGCCACGCCCTCGAGCTGGCGGGCGAGGATCCGGGCGTTGACCAGGAGCGCGTAGACCGCCTGGCGCCGCTTCTGGAGCTCCTTGAACACCAGGTCGCTGTTGCGCATCAGGCCGACGATGTCGTCGCTGCGCGCGGCGAGCACCTCGCTCACCTGGGCCGAGGACTCGAAGAGGGTCTGCAGCTCCTCGTCGCGGGACGCGATCGTCTGCGAGAGGCGCGCGATGCCGGCGAACGCGCCCTGCACCTCCGGCGCGGCGGCGTCGAGCGTGTCGGCCACGACGTCGAGCGCCTCGGTCAGCTTGTCGGTGTCGATCCCCTCGGTGGTCTCGGTGAGGTCGCTGAACACGCCGACGATGTCGTACGCCGACGTGGTGTTCGCGACGGGGATGGTCCCCCCGGCCTCGAGCTGGCCCCCGGCGTCGGGGGTCACCTTGAGGTACTTCTCGCCGAGCAGGTTGAGCACGTCGACCGACGCCGTGCTGTCGGGTCCGAACTCGACGCCACCGTCGACCTCGAACGTGACCACGACCTTCTCCCCCTCCAGGTCGAGGCCGGTGACCCGGCCGACCCGGATGCCGCCGATCTGCACGATGTTGCCCTTGTGCAGCCCGCTGGCGTCGCTGAGCTCGGCGTAGTACGTGGTCCCGCGGAACCCGGGGAACTTGGAGAGGTTGAAGGTCGCGACGGAGACCAGCGCGAGCACCACGAGGGTGACCACGCCCAGCCGGAGGACCTTCTTGTCGTCGGTTCTGGCCATCAGCGGTCCTGGCACCGGGGTGCGGTCGAGGCGAGCTCGTAGCCCGCGATCTTGTCCTGGAGCTGCTTCACGATCGGGATGTCGCCGATGTAGGGCAGCTTGATCGCCACCGAGATGCCGCAGACGTAGTACTGGTACCAGGAGCCGTAGGTGCCGGTCCGGGTCTGGTCGCGCATCATCTCGGGCATCCGGTCGAGCAGGTCGACGATCGAGGCCCGCTGGTCCGGCTTGTTGAGCAGCCGGGCGAGCCGGTCGATCGCCACCACGTCCTGCTTGACCAGGGGCCGGCCCTGCCGCAGGAGGTCGGCGACGACCACCGTCAGGTCGGAGATGTTGTCGAGCGAGGAGCCGATCGTGTCGCGGTCGCGGGCGAGGTCCTGCATCCAGTTCCTCAGCTCGATCACCAGCGTGCTCAGCTGCTGGCGCCGGCTGTTGACGGTGTCCAGCGTCTCGCTGAGGTTCGTGACCACCTGCCCGATCAGCGCGTCCCGGTCGGCCAGCGTGTTGGTGAGCGAGGACGTGTGTGCCAGCAGGCCCCGGATGGTGCCGCCCTCGCCCTGCAGGACCTGGACGATGTTCATGCTCAGCTCGTTGACCTGGTCGGGGGTGAGCGCCTGGAAGAGCGGCTTGAACCCGTCGAACAGCACCGTGAGATCGAGCGCCGGCTTCGTCTGGGAGACCGGGATCGTGCCGCCGTCGGCGAGCGGGGCGGCGCGGTCGGCCCCGGCGCCGCGCTCGAGCGCCAGGTAGCGGTCGCCGACGAGGTTGAGGAAGCGGATCTCGGCGGTCGAGGCGGAGGTCAGCCGGACGTCGTCGGCGACCCGGAACGTCACCTTCGCCATCGACCGGTCGTAGTGCTCGATCTTCCTGACCTCGCCGACGTTGACGCCCGCGACACGGACGTCGTCGCCCTTCTGGAGCATGCTCGCGTTGGTGAAGACGGCCTCGTACGTCGCGCCGCCGCCCAGGCCGACGTTGCCCATCAGCATCGCCAGCATGCCGGTGACCAGGATCGAGACCACGGTGAAGACGGCCAGCTTGACGGCGGCGGCGGTGGTGACGGCGTTGCGGCGGTTCACCGGGCCACCTCCTCGCGGGCGGGCTTCCCCTCGCGGACCACCGGACCGTAGAGCAGGCTGCCGAACGCGCCGTACGACGCCGGCTCGCGGCCGCTCTGCTCGGCGAGCAGCACGTTGACCAGCTGCTTGTCGCGCTCCGTGCCGGCGAAGCCGCTGCTCACGCCGCCGATGTCGCCGGACTCCACGCCGAACTCGTCCTGGAGCTGCACGGGGACCCAGCTGGTCGGCGGGTTCTCGTCCATGGGCGAGCCCTGGTCCAGCGGGATCCGCGTCGCCGGGGAGGAGAAGTCCGGCAGGCCGAGGCACCAGGGGCCGTGGCCGGCCTCGCCGTTGACGGGCGTGTCCCGCTCGTCGAAGTGCCGGTACTGCGGCGTGCCGAGGAACATGTACTGCTTGACCACGTTGCCCTCGAAGGTCTTGGACAGGATCGGCTCGTAGCGGGCCGCGCCCTTGATCAGGCAGCTGAACTCGGGCGAGTAGGTCTCCAGCACCGCCAGCACCGGCTCGGTCATCTGCCCCATCCGGACCAGGTTCTGCTCGTTGTCGGCGAGCACCCGGTTCGCGACGCCGGCCACGCCCGAGATGTCGGAGAAGAACGTGTCGAGGTCGCGTCGCTTCTGCACGATCGTCTTGCTGGTCACCGTCACGTTGGCGAGGGTGTCGATCAGGTCCGGCGCGGCGAGGTCGTAGATGTCGGCGACCTCGGCGAGCTCGACCAGGTCCTGGCGCAGCGTCGGCAGGTGGTCGTCGATCGCGGTCAGGTAGCCGCCCAGCTGCTCCATGGTGCGGCCGATCTGCTCACCGCGACCGCTGAGGGCGGTGGCGATCGCGTTGAGCGTCGCGTTGAGGTCGGCCGGGCGGACCGCGCGGAGCAGCGGGAAGAGCTGGGCGAGGACCTGGGAGAGCTCGACGTTGGTCTCGACCCGGCTGGCCGGGATCACCTCGCCGTCGCTGATCGGGGTGGCCGACGGCCGGGCCGGCCGGACCAGGGACACGAACTTCTGCCCGAACAGCGTCGTGGGCAGGATCTCGACCGAGACGTTGCTCGGGATCGTCGCGGCGGCCTCGGGGTCCAGCGCCAGCCGGATCACCGCCTGCTGGCCGTCCTGGCTGATCTCGCGGACCTGTCCGACCAGCACCCCGTCGACCCGCACGTCGCCGTACTTGGCGAGCTGGAGGCCGGCGCGGTCGGCCTGGACCGTCACCCAGGTGACGCGGTCGAAGGTCTTGTTGTAGATCGCGATCGAGAGGCCGATGAGGAGCGCGATCACCGTCAGGAAGACGATGCCGGCGAGGAGCAGCCGGTTGTGCTCGCGCGCGGAGTCGTGGTGGACGTTGACCAGCATCAGCCCGTGATCCTCACCGTCGTGGTGGAACCCCAGATCGCGAAGCTGAGGAAGAAGTCCGCGACCACGATGGTGACGATGCTGGTCCGGATCGCCCGACCCACCGCGCGGCCGACGCCCGCCGGTCCGCCCGAGGCGGTGTAGCCGTAGTAGCAGTGGATGAGGATCACCGCGACCGCGAGGAAGAGCAGCTTGAAGAACGACCAGAGCATGTCGATCGGCGGCAGGAACTGCAGGAAGTAGTGGTCGTAGGTGCCCGCCGACTGGCCGTAGATCAGCGTCACGATCAGGCGCGGCGAGAGGTAGGAGGCGAACAGCGCGACGATGTAGAGCGGGATCACCGCGACGAAGGCGGCCACCATCCGGGTCGTCACCAGGAACGGCAGCGACGGGATGCCCATCACCTCCAGCGCGTCGATCTCCTCCGAGATCCGCATCGCGCCCAGCCGGGCGGTGTAGCCGCAGCCCACCGTCGCCGCCAGGGCGATCGCGGAGACCAGCGGCGCCACCTCGCGGGTGTTGAAGTAGGCGGAGATGAACGCGCTGAACTTCGCGACGCCGATCTGGCTCAGCGAGGCGTAGCCCTGGATGCCGACCTCGGTACCGGCGAAGAAGGCCATGAACGCGATGACGCCCGCCGAGCCCGCGATCAGCGTCAGGCCGCCGACCCCGAACGCCACTTCGGCGAGGGTGTTGAGCACCTCGCGGGGGTAGCGGGTGATCGCGCGCGGGACCCACGCCAGCGCCTTGACGTAGAAGAGCAGCTGGTCGCCGTACTCCTCCAGCGCGTTGCGCCATCCGCGGATGACGCCGAGCGGCATGCTGACAGCCATCAGCGCACTCCCCCGTTCCCGAGCCCGTTCACAGGCCCACCGGCGGGGCGACCTGGAAGTAGATGGCGGTGATCACGGCGTTGAGGAAGAACAGCGCCATGAACGCGATGATCACCGACTCGTTGACCGCGCGGCCGACGCCGCTGGGGCCGCCGCCGGCGCCCAGGCCCTTGTAGGCGCCGATGATCGCGGCGAGCCAGCCGAAGATCACCGCCTTGATCATCGAGATGTAGAGGTCCGGCAGCGAGGCGAGCGCCGTGAAGGAGCTGAGGAAGGCGCCGGCCGAGCCACCCTGCACGATCACGGTGAAGAAGTAGCCGCCACCGATGCCGGCGCCGATCACGATGCCGTTGATCATCAGCGCGACGAACATGGTCGCGACCACGCGGGGCGCGACCAGGCGCTCCAGCGGGTCGACGCCGAGCACCTCCATCGCGTCGATCTCCTCGCGGATCTTCCGCGCGCCCATGTCCGAGCAGATCGCCGACCCGGCGGCGCCGGCGATGATCATCGCCGCGGCCATCGGGGCGGCCTCCCGCACGGTGGCCAGCACCGCGGTCGCGCCGGCGAACGACTGGGCGCCGAGCTGGCCCGTCAGGTTGCCGACCTGGAGCGAGATCACCGCGCCGAACGGGATCGAGACCAGGATCGTCGGCATCAGCGTGACGCTGGTGACGAACCAGGCCTGCTCCAGGAACTCCCGGACCTGGAACGGCCGGGTGAAGATCCGCTTGGTGACCTCCAGGACCATGAGGGCGATCTCCCCCGGTCCACGGATCACAGCCACCGCGTTGAACGCCACGGATCGCTCCTCCCGAATCGAACGCCATCGGCCGACTAGAACGTGTTCTCGTTGTGACCAACACAACAAGGCACGTCCGCGTTACGGCCCGATGTCCGCCAATTTCTTTCAGGTGGGCAACGAGGCAGGTGTGGCGTCGGTCACGGCCTGAGCGTGGGAAAGGTGCGACACCGCGTCAGCGGGCACGCGCCCGGACGGGGAGGGTGCCGGTCTCCGGGCGCGACGTCACATGGATCCTCGCCCCGAAATCAGCCTCCGAGCGACGAGGATCCATGTGACGCGGCTACTTCGTCGCCGATGCTCGCTTCGCTCGCATGCTCCCGCGCTCGCGACCAGGCTTACGAGCTCGTTCCTCGCTCGACGCCTGGTCGCTCACTTGGTCGCCTCCATCATCTGGCGGAGCTCCTTCTTGAGGTCGCCGATCTCGTCGCGCAGGCGCGCGGCGAGCTCGAACTGGAGCTCCGCGGCGGCGGCCTTCATCTGGTCCGTGAGCTCCTGGATGAGCTCCGCGAGGTCGGAGCTCGGGAGTCCGGCGAGGTCCCTGCTGTGCGTGCCGACGTCGGTCGAGCGGAGCGCGGGGGTCGGGGAGCCCTGGCGCGGCTTGACCCCGCCGGCGCGGCCCTTCTGGCCCACGTCGGCCCAGGTCTGCAGCAGCTCCTGGGTCGTCTCGTCCTCGCGCGCCAGCATCTCGGTGATGTCGGCGATCTTCTTGCGCAGCGGCTGCGGGTCGATCCCGTTCTCGGTGTTGTAGGCGATCTGCTTCGCCCGGCGGCGCTCGGTCTCCTCGATCGCCGAGGCCATCGACGGCGTCACCTTGTCGGCGTACATGTGGACCTCGCCGGAGACGTTGCGCGCGGCGCGGCCGATCGTCTGGATCAGCGACTTGTCGGAGCGGAGGAAGCCCTCCTTGTCGGCGTCCAGGATCGAGACCAGCGAGACCTCGGGCAGGTCCAGGCCCTCGCGCAGCAGGTTGATGCCGACCAGCACGTCGTACGCGCCCAGGCGCAGGTCGCGCAGCAGCTCGATGCGCTTGAGGGTGTCCACCTCGGAGTGCAGGTAGCGGGTGCGGATGCCGGCGTCGAGGAGGTAGTCGGTGAGGTCCTCCGACATCTTCTTGGTCAGCGTGGTGACCAGGACCCGCTCCTCCTTCTCCGTGCGGGCGCGGATCTCGCCGATCAGGTCGTCGATCTGGCCCTTGGTCGACTTCACCACGACGTGCGGGTCGACCAGGCCGGTCGGGCGGATGATCTGCTCGACGACGTCGCCCTGGACCCTGTCCAGCTCGTAGTTGCCCGGGGTGGCGGAGAGGTAGATGGTCTGACCGATCCGATCCACGAACTCCTCCCAGCGCAGCGGCCGGTTGTCCATCGCGCTGGGCAGCCGGAAGCCGTGCTCGACCAGGTTGCGCTTGCGGGACATGTCGCCCTCGTACATGCCGCCGACCTGCGGCACGGTGACGTGCGACTCGTCGATCACCAGCACGAAGTCCTCGGGGAAGTAGTCGAGGAGCGTGTTCGGTGCGCTGCCGCGGCTGCGGCCGTCCATGTGCATCGAGTAGTTCTCGATGCCCGAGCAGGAGCCGACCTGGCGCATCATCTCGACGTCGTACGTCGTCCGCATCCGCAGCCGCTGCGCTTCCAGCATCTTGCCCTGGCGCTCGAACGTGGCCAGCTGCTCGGCGAGCTCCGCCTCGATCCCGGTGATCGCCCGCTCCATCCGCTCCGGGCCGGCGACGTAGTGGCTGGCGGGGAAGACGTAGAGCTCGGTGTCCTCGGTGAGCACCTCGCCGGTGACCGGGTGCAGCGTCATCAGCCGCTCGATCTCGTCGCCGAAGAACTCGATCCGGACCGCCATCTCCTCGTAGACCGGGAAGATCTCCAGGGTGTCGCCGCGCACCCGGAACGTGCCGCGGGTGAATGCCAGGTCGTTGCGGGTGTACTGGATCTCCACGAGCCGCCGCAGCACCGAGTCCCGGTCGTGCTCCTCCCCCACCCGCAGCCGGATCATCCGGTCGACGTACTCCTGCGGGGTGCCCAGGCCGTAGATGCAGGAGACCGTGGACACCACGATCACGTCGCGGCGGGTGAGCAGCGAGTTGGTCGCCGAGTGGCGCAGCCGCTCGACCTCCTCGTTGATCGAGGAGTCCTTCTCGATGTAGGTGTCCGTCTGCGGGACGTAGGCCTCGGGCTGGTAGTAGTCGTAGTAGCTGACGAAGTACTCGATCGCGTTCTTCGGGAAGAGCTGGCGCAGCTCGTTGGCGAACTGCGCGGCCAGCGTCTTGTTCGGCTGCAGCACCAGCATCGGCCGCTGCACCTGCTCGGCGACCCAGGCGACGCTGGCGGTCTTGCCGGTGCCGGTGGCGCCGAGCAGCACCACGTCCTGCTCGCCGGCGTTGAGGCGGCGGGAGATCTCCTTGATGGCCGCCGGCTGGTCGCCCGACGGCTGGAAGTCCGACTCGACGTGCAGGGGCGCGACGCGGCGCTCGAGGTCGGTGACGGGACGCATGCGACGAGCCTACGAGGTGGCGCCGACAGCGCCGGTCGCGGCGCCCGGCCGGTCAGGTCACAGCAGGGGACGCAGCGGCGTGAGCACCAGCTCGGTGAACTTGCGGTGCAGGTCGCGGGCGGCCCACTCCTCGCGGGTCAGCTCCAGGCTGTTGGACTGGTCGACCTCGAAGATCGTCTCCAGCTCCCGCGCCACGGCGGCGTTGATGAACTCGACGTTGACCTCGTAGTTGCCCTGCAGGCTGAGCCGGTCGATGTTGGCGGTGCCGACGGTGCTCCAGGTGCCGTCGACGGTCGCGGTCTTGGCGTGCACCATCGCGTCGCGGAAGCGCAGGATCCGGACGCCGGCGTCGAGCAGCTGGCTGAAGTACCCGCGCGAGATCCAGTCGGCCACGATGTGGTTGGACTTCAGCGGCAGCAGCAGCCGCACGTCGACGCCCCGCCGGGCCGCCGCCTTGAGCGCGTCGACCAGGTCCTGGTCCGGCATGAAGTAGGCCTGGGTCATCCACACGTTGCGGCTGGCGCGGTTGATCGCCTCCAGGTACATGCCCCGGATCGGGAAGACCAGCAGCCGCGGCACGTTGCGGTGCACCCGGATCTGCGGCTCCCAGGTCGACGCGGTCTCCAGCAGCAGCGGCCGCTCCGAGGCGCGCAGCCGGCGGCGCCGGTTGAGGTTCCAGAAGTCGGCGAAGGTGCGCTTGAGGTCCCACACGGCGGGCCCGGTGATCCGCACGTGGGTGTCGCGCCACTCGGTCTCGTACGCCGTCCCGATGTTGTAGCCGCCGACGAACCCGACCCGGTCGTCGACGACCAGGATCTTGCGGTGGTCGCGGCCGTAGCGGCGGAAGTCGAAGAAACGCCAGCCCGCCGGGTAGACCGGGTAGCGGAGCACCTTCATGGTGTCCGGGAACCGCTGGAAGCGCGGGGAGACGACGAGGTTCGCGAACGCGTCGTAGATGACGTAGACCTCGACGCCCCGCTCGGCGGCGGCGCGCAGCGCCTCCTTGAACCGCTCGCCGACGACGTCGCCCTTCCAGATGTAGGTCTCGAAGAGGATCTGGCGCTGCGCGCCGTCGATCGCGGCGAGCATGTCCTCGTAGAGGTCCTTGCCGTAGGTGTACGTCGTCACCTCGCCCTCGCCGATGTCGGCGGGCCCCGGCGGGTGCACCGGGAACGGCTTGGGGCGCTTGCCGCGACGTCGGTAGGAGTCCACCAGCGACATCGCGATGGCGACCAGCATCGGGATGCCGAAGAAGGCGAGCAGGAAGCGGCGCAGCCACCCACGGAGCCCGACCCCGCCGGTGTCCCCGTCGACCGCCTCAGTACGCACGACCACAATCTAGTGGAGCGCCCGTCGGACCTCCTCCCCACCTGCGGAAACGCGCGGCTAACGGGAGGGCAGGTGCGACCGCGGAGCCATCCGGGGCCCGCGCCGCGGCGCGCCCAGCCCCGCCGCGGCGACCAGGAACGGCACCCGGCCCCGGTGCGGCCGCCACGGCTCCAGGAACTCGGCCAGCGCGCGGTCGTCGAACGGCGCGCCGGTGAGCGCCCAGCCGACGTCCTTGGCGATGTGGAAGTCGCCGAAGGAGACGGCGTCGGCGTCGCCGAGCGCCATCAGCCGGACCTCGGCGCTCGTCCAGACGCCCACGCCCGGGATGCTGCGGAGCGCGCGGTCCACCTCGGCCAGGGGACGCGCGGCGACCCGCTGCCAGGCGTCGCCGCGCCGCGCCACCTCGACCAGCGCCCGCGACCGCGCCGGGTCGATGTGCAACTCGAGCCACACCCAGGACGGGATGCCGGCCAGCGTCGCGGCGTCCGGCTGCACCCGCAGCCCGAGGTCGGCGGCCGGGCCGGGGGCCGCCTCGCCGTAGCGCCGGACCAGGGAGCGGAACCCGCCGAAGGCCTCCTGGCCGGTCACCTTCTGCTCGATGATCGAGGGCACCAGCGACTCCAGCAGCAGGCCGGTGCGGCCCATCCGCAGGTGCGGGTGGCGGCGGCGGACCTCGGCCAGCACCGGGTGGCGCGGCTCGAAGCCCGCCCAGTCGTCGGCCTCCCCCAGCAGGTCCGGCAGCTGCTCCAGCGCCCACTCCGCGCCCGGTCCCCACGCGGCGGCCTCGACGGCGCCGTCCGCCCCGCCGGCCTGCGGCGCGACGACGGTCGCCGCCGGCCCCTCCGGGGTCCGCGACACGCGCCACTGGCGCCCGTCCACCACGCGGTGGGTCGGGTCTCCGCCCCCGCGCCGGTGCTGCCCGACCAGCGCCGCCACAGGGACCGGGCGCCCGGGGCGCCAGGTGCGTCGCAGCGGGGCGGCCATGCCGTCGAGCCTAGGCCGTGTCTCCCAGGTCGGCGTCGTCGCGAGCGGCGTTCGCGGCCGATCTGGCAAGGCGGCGGAGCGCTGGCGTGCTGGATCGCACGTCGAGCGACGCCAACGCAGCCAGATCGAGTCGGAAACGTCGCGTAGCAGGCGCGGACTTGGGAGACACGGCCTAGGACACGGCTCGCCCTGCGGGACCGGTCCCCGTGGACGGTCTCCGCTCACCACTAGGATGTGTCACGACCCGACGAAACCCCTTCGCCCCCAGGGAGAGCACGTGACGACCGAGAGCGCCCGCGCCCGCCGCGGACGGCTGGACCAGGAGGCGGTGCTGCAGGCAGCCGAGGCCCTCGTCGACCGGGACGGGTACGACGCCCTGACGATGACCTCGCTGGCGGCCGAGCTCGACGCGCGGGTCTCCTCGCTCTACAACCACGTCGCGAACCTCGAGGAGCTGCGCGCGCTGATCCAGGTCCGCGCGATGCGGATGCTCGGCGACCACGTGCGACGGGCCGCGATGGGGCACGCCGGCGCCGACGGGCTGCGGGCGCTGAGCCACGAGCTGCGGGCGTTCGCGCAGGCCCACCCGCAGCGCTACGCCGCACTGACCCGGCCGCCGATCGACCGCGAGGCGTTCTACAGCGCGGCGATCGACGCGATCGAGGCGCTGGCCGTGATGGTGCGCTCGGCCGGCCTGCCGGAGGACCGGCTGCTGATGACCGGGACCGCCGTCTTCGCCGCGCTGCACGGCTTCGTCTCGCTGGAGGTGGCCGGCTACTTCGGCGACTTCGACGGCGTCGACGGCCAGCCCGCGCTGGACCTCAACGAGATCTTCGAGCTGGTGATCCGCGGCGCGGTGACGGCCGCGGTGCTCGAGGCCACCCACTGATCGAGGACTCGAGGGTGGGCGGGTGCTGCTGAACGACCTGGTCGCCACCTCCGCCGCGGTCGCCGCCACCCGGGCCCGGACGGAGAAGACCCGGCTGATCGCCGACGCGCTGGCGGGCGCCGACCCGGACGAGCGGCCGCTGGTCGCCCGCTACCTGGCGGGCCGGCTGCGGCAGCGCCGCACCGGGCTCGGCTGGCGCGGCCTGCGGGACCTCCCTCCCGCGGCCTCGGCTCCGACGCTGACCGTCGCGGAGGTCGACTCCGCGTTCGAGGCGATGTCGCTGCTGGCCGGCCCCGGCTCCGCGGGCGCACGGTCCGCGGCCGTCGAGGCGCTCTTCGGTCGCGCCACCCCCGACGAGCAGGCGTGGCTGCGGGCGGTGGCGCTGGGCGAGGTCCGGCAGGGGGCCTCCGACGCCCTGCTGGTCGACGCGCTCGCCGCCACCGCCGGTCAGCCGGTGGCCGCGGTGCGCCGCGCGGCGATGCTGGCCGGCGGGGTGGCCCCGGTCGTCGAGCACGCCTTCGCCGGCACCCTGGAGTCCGTGCGGCTGGAGGTGGGACGTCCGGTGCTGCCGATGCTCGCCTCCTCCGCGCCCGACCTGGCCGCGGCGTGGGCCAAGGTGGGCGGCGACGCCGGCGGCCCGGTCGCCGTCGACGCCAAGCTCGACGGCATCAGGATCCAGGCCCACCGGCGCTCCGGCGAGGTGCTGCTGGTGACCCGCAGCCTGGAGGAGATCACCGCACGACTGCCCGACGTGGTCGCCGTGGTCGGGGCGCTGCCCGGCGGCGACCTCGTGCTCGACGGCGAGGCCCTGCTCGTCGGCCCCGACGGCCGCCCGCGGCCGTTCCAGGAGACGGCGGCGCGCAGCGCGACCCACGGCGAGGGCGGCGCGCGCCTGGCACCGTACTTCTTCGACCTGTTGCACCTCGACGGCCGCGACCTGCTCGGCGCCCCCGCCCACGAGCGGTGGGCGGCGCTGGAGGCGCTGGTGCCGGAGGCGCACCGCGTCGCGCGCTGGCGTGGGGTCGATCTCGCGGAGGCCGAGGAGTTCGGCGCCCGTGTGCTCGCCGAGGGGCACGAGGGCGTTGTGGTGAAGGCCGCCGAGGCGGCGTACGACGCCGGCCGCCGCGGCGCCGCCTGGGTCAAGGTGAAGCCGGTGCACACCCTCGACCTGGTGGTGCTGGCCGTCGAGTGGGGCTCGGGCCGCCGGCGCGGGCTGCTCTCCAACATCCACCTCGGCGCGCGCGCCGACGACGGCTCCGGCTTCGTCATGCTCGGCAAGACGTTCAAGGGGATGACCGACGCGATGCTCGCCTGGCAGACCGAGCGGTTCACCGAGCTCGCCGTCTCCCCCGCCACGCTGCGCGACGACTACGTGGTCGAGGTCCGCCCCGAGCAGGTGGTCGAGGTGGCGTTCGACGGGCTGCAACGGTCCACGCGCTACCCCGGCGGCGTCGCACTGCGGTTCGCCCGGGTCGTGCGCTACCGCGACGACAAGACCGCGGACGAGGCCGACACGATCAGCGCGGTGCGGGCGCTGCGCGACTGACCCGCCCGCCGCTCGGCATCTGCTCCGGGGCCGGTCACCGCACCGCCGCGGCGGCCGCAGCGGCCCGCTCCACCCACCGCGGCGGGTCGCCGTAGCGCTGGTTCGGCACGAGCTCGCCGGCGGCGCAGCAGTCGATCAGCTGCGTCAGCCGCCGGTCGCGGGTGGCCTCCTGCTTGGCCGACGTCACCCAGGCGACGCAGACCTTGCGGTACGACGCGGTCGCAGCCTCCCAGAAGGCGGCGGCCGCCGGGGAGGCCGCCAGCCGGGCGGCGTACGGGTCGGGGAGCACGTCGGCGGCACCTTCGTGGCTGTAGGGCGCCTCGTCGCGCCGCCGCTGCTCCCAGATCGCCAGCCCGCTGGGCTGCATCCGCCCCTCGGCGCGCAGCTTCTCGACGAGGTCCAGGTTGACCTTGCTCCACACCGAGGTCCTCTTGCGAGGGGTCCACCGCTGCCGCCGGGTGTCGCCGTCGATGCGCTGGACGACGGAGTCGATCCAGCCCCAGCAGAGGGCCTCGGGCACGGCCTGCTCCCACGTCAGGCCGTGGTCGGGGAGGTGCTTCCTCCGCAGTCCCATCCAGAGCTCGGTCTCCGTGTCGTGGTGCAGCGCCAGCCACGCGCCGAACTCCTCGGGGCCGTCGAAGAAGCGCGCCGGCCGGTCGGGGGTGCCGCCCATCCGGCCCGGCATCCCATCCCCTGCCCCGTCGCGCGCCATGCCACGAGGGTGCCACCGGACGCCGACACGCGATCCTGCAACTCCGAGTTGCACACGCCGTACACTCCCCGGCATGGCGACTCCAGCACCCCCCGACGACGGGCGGCGCACGGCGGCGGCGGCCCGGCGGCGCAAGCGCGAGGCCGAGATCGTGGGCGCCACCCGGGAGATCTTCGACGCCAAGGGCGTGCGGAACGTGCAGATCGACGAGATCGCCGCCGCGGTCGGGATCAACCGGGCGATCGTCTACCGCCACTTCACCGGCAAGGAGGAGATCGTCGCGCTGACCCTCGTCGGGTACCTCGACGAGCTCGGCGCCGCGCTGCGCGACGCCGCAGCGACGACGGACCACCCGACCGAGCAGCTGGTGGCGATGGTCGACGCGTTCGTCGGGTACGGCACGGCGCACCCGGCGTTCGTCGACTGCGCACAGGCCCTGATGAACCGGCCCGGCCAGGAGCTGCTCGACGAGATCTCCGAGAGCGCGCTGTTCCGGCTCGGCCGCGCCATCAGCGGCTGCCTGACGATCCTCTCCGACAACCTGGCCGCGGGGCAGGCCGCCGGCGACTACGACACCCCCGAAGACCCGACGCTGCTGGCCAACATGCTCTACGCCACCGGAATCGGGGCGCTGCAGCTGGCCCGGCTCGGCCTCCTGGTCAGCGAGTCCGCGCCCGGCGTGCCCCGCGTCGGCCGCGTCTCCCCCGACCAGGTGCGCGCCTACCTGACCTCGGCCGCGCTCGGGCTGGTGGCTCCTCAGGCCTCCAGGATCGCCACCACACCCTGACCGCCGGCGGCGCAGACCGAGATCAGCGCGCGCCCGCCGCCGTTGGCGGCCAGCAGCTTCGCGGCGTTGGCGACGATCCGCCCGCCGGTCGCGGCGAACGGGTGCCCCGCCGCGAGCGAGGAGCCCTTCACGTTGAGCTTGTCGCGGTCGATCGAGCCCAGCGGCGCGTCCAGGCCGAGCCGCTCCTTGCAGAAGACCGGGCTCTCCCACGCGGCGAGCGTGGAGAGCACCTGCGAGGCGAACGCCTCGTGGATCTCGTAGAAGTCGAAGTCCTGGAGCGTCAGCCCCTGCCGCGCGAGCATCCGCGGGACGGCGTACGCCGGCGCCATCAGCAGCCCCTCGGCGCCGTTCACGAAGTCGACCGCGGCCACCTCGGAGTCGACGAAGAACGCCAGCGGCGCGAGGTCGTGCTCCGCCGCCCACTCCTCCGAGGCCAGCAGCACCGCGGAGGCGCCGTCGGTCAGCGGCGTGGAGTTCGCTGCGGTCATCGTCGCGGCCTCGCCCTTGCCGAAGACCGGCCTGAGCTTCGCGAGCTTCTCCAGCGAGGAGTCGGCGCGCAGGTTGTTGTCGCGCTCCAGCCCCCGGAACGGGCTGACCAGGTCGTCCTGCCACCCCTCGTCGTACGACGCCGCGAGCTTCTGGTGGGAGGCGACGGCCAGCTGGTCCTGGTCCTCGCGGGCGATCTGCCACTCCAGCGCCGTCAGCGCCTGGTGCTCGCCCATCGACAGCCGCGTGCGCGGCTCCCCGTTGGACGGGATGGCCAGCCCGATGTCGCCCGGCCGCAGCGACCCGAGCACCTTCAGCCGGTCGGCGTTGGAGCGCGCGTTGTTGAGCCGGATCAGCTTCTTGCGCAGCCGCTCCGAGAGCGCCACCGGGGCGTCGGAGGTGGTGTCGACGCCGCCGCCGACGCCGACGTCGATCTGGCCGAGCCTGATCTTGCTGGCGATGTAGTTGATCGCCTGGAGCCCGGTGCCGCAGGCCTGCTGGAGGTCCACGGCCGGCGTGGTGGGCGCCAGCCGGCTGCCCAGCACCGACTCGCGCACCAGGTTGAAGTCGCGGCTGTGCTTGAGCACCGCGCCGCCGGCCACCTCGCCGAGCCGCTCCCCCTCGAGCCCGAACCGGGCGACCAGCCCGTCCAGCGCGGCGGTGAGCATCTCCTGGTTCGACGCGGTGCCGTAGGCGCCGTTGGAGCGGGCGAAGGGGATCCGGTTGCCGCCGATCACGGCTGCGCGGCGGAGGTTCTCGGCCATGGTTCCTATCCTCGTACTGGTCGGCCCCGGAGCGCACGCCGCGCGGGGTGGATCACGAAATGTGGACTCAGAGTTACACATCTAGTTACATACGGCCAGCGAGTCCCGCGTGACGGTTCTCGCACCCCCATCGTTCCTCCCACGGACAACCCTCTCGCAGCGACCGGAAGGCACCGACGCCATGAGCGACAAGTACCAGGGGTTCGCGAGCTCCTCGATCGGCAAGTTCCTCGTCAAGAACCTCGGCCTGCCCAACCCCACCCCGCTGGAGCGATACGCCGACGGCGACCCCCTCGTGCAGGGCACCGTGCTGGTCGGCGGCACCGGCCGGCTGGCCGAGTCGCTGCCGGGCATCCTCGACCTGATCGGCGTCGCCTCCACCGCCGATCCGGCGGCCGGCCAGGCGGAGCCGGTCAAGGGCATCGTCATCGACGCGACCGGCCTCACCGACTCCGCGGCGCTGGTCGCGTTGCGCGACTTCTTCACCCCGGTGCTGCGCGGCCTCGCCCCGTGCGCCCGGGTGGTCGTCCTCGGCACCCCGCCGGAGCTGACCTCGGGCCCCGAGCGGGTCGCGCAGCGCGCGCTGGAGGGCTTCACCCGCAGCCTCGGCAAGGAGATCGGCCGCGGCGGCACCGTCCAGCTGGTCTACGTGGCCGTGGGCCAGGAGGCCGCCGCGACCAGCACGCTCGCGTTCCTCCTCTCCCCCAAGTCGGCTTACGTCTCGGGCCAGGTGGTGCGGATCGGCGCCCACGGCCCGGCGACCCACACCAACGTCGAGGACTGGACCCGGCCCCTGGACGGCAAGGTCGCCCTGGTCACCGGCGCCAGCCGCGGCATCGGTGAGGCGATCGCCCGGGTGCTGCACCGCGACGGCGCCACCGTGGTCGGGCTGGACGTGCCGCAGGCGGCGAGCGAGCTGCAGTCGCTGATGAAGGAGCTCGACGGCGACTGGCTCACCCTCGACATCACGGGCAAGGACGCGCCGCAGCGGATCGCGCACCACCTGAAGGAGAAGCACGGCGGCGTCGACGTCGTCGTGCACAACGCCGGCATCACCCGCGACCGCAAGCTGGCCAACATGGCGGCCGACGACCGCGGCGACCGCTGGACCTCGGTGCTCGACGTCAACCTGGGCGCCCCCGAGCGGATCACCCGCGAGCTGCTCGCCCAGGGCCTGGTCCACGACGGCGGCTCGATCGTCGGCGTCGCCTCCATCGCGGGCATCGCCGGCAACGTCGGCCAGACCAACTACGCCGCATCGAAGGCGGGGGTGATCGGGCTGGTGGACTCGCTGGCCGACGAGCTGACCGAGGGCATCACCATCAACGCGGTGGCGCCGGGCTTCATCATCACCCAGATGACCGACGCCGTGCCGTTCGCGACCCGCGAGGTCGGCCAGCGGCTCAACGCGATGGCCCAGGGCGGCCTCCCGGTCGACGTCGCCGAGACGATCGCCTGGTACGCCAACCCCGCCTCCTCCGGGGTCAACGGCAACGTGGTCCGCGTCTGCGGCCAGATGATGCTGGGGGCCTGAGGTGCCGGGCGCTCCCACCACGCGCGTGGTCGACGGCTCCGGCGGCACGGCCACGATGCTGAAGGCGGCGCTGCCCGCCGTCCCCGGCGTCAACCGGCTGCCCGGGGTGCGCCGGACCGGCGACACCCTGCCGGAGATCACCGTCTCGCGGCCCCCGGTCGCGGTGGATCGCGGCCACGTCGACCGGTACGCCGCCGTCTGCGGCTTCCCGACCAAGGACGTCGCCCCGCTGCCCTACCTGCACCTGCTGGCGTTCCCGCTGCACATGGCGCTGATGACCGACCCGGCGTTCCCGTTCCCGGCGATCGGCACCGTGCACCTGGAGAACACGATCATCCAGCACCGCCCGGTGGCGATCGGCGAGAGCGTCGAGGTCGCGGTCACGGCCCGCGACCTGCGCGCCTCGACGAAGGGCCGGGCGTTCGACGTCGTCGCGTCGGCCACCGTCGACGGTGGCGTCGTGTGGGAGTCGACGTCGACCTACCTGCGGGTCGGGAAGGGCGACCCGGAGCACGGCGACCCCGGTACCGCCTTCGCGCCGGTCGAGCCGACCGCGCCCGAGTGGCGGCTGCCCGCCGACCTCGGCCGGCGCTACGCCGCCGTCTCCGGGGACCGCAACCCGATCCACCTCTACCCGCTGACCGCGAAGGCGTTCGGGTTCCCGCGCCACATCGCCCACGGCATGTGGAGCCTGGCCCGGTGCGTCGCCGCCCTGGAGAACCGGCTGCCCGACGCGGTCCGGGTCGACGTCGGGTTCAAGAAGCCGCTCTTCCTGCCCGGCCGGGTCCGCCTCGGCGTACGGGAGACGGAGGCGGGGTGGGACTTCAGCCTCACCAGCGCGTCCTCGGGCGCCCCGCACCTCCTCGGCCGAACCGGGGGTTAGGGCAGCGCGAACCGGGGGTTGGGGCAGCGCGAACCGGGGGTCAGGGCGCGCCGAACCGGCACTTGGGGCAGCCCGCGCGGCGCGAGCCCCGGTTCGGCAGGGCGCGAGCCCCGGTTCGACACGGCGCGAGCCCCGGTTCGACACGGCGCGAGCCCCGGTTCGGCGCGCCCCGAGCCCCGGTTCGGGTCAGCCGTGCGGGCGCTCCACGTCGGCGTTCGGCCGGATCAGCCCCTCCTGGGCGACGGTCGCCACCAGGGTGCCGTCCTGGGCGAAGACACGGCCCATGGACAGCCCGCGGCCGCCGCTGGCCGACGGCGACCACTGGTCGTAGAGCCACCACTCGTCGGCGCGGAACGGCCGGTGGAACCAGATCGTGTGGTCCAGCGACGCCATCTGCACCTTGGCGGGGTTGGTGTCGTGCGCCGCGAGCGAGACGCCGAGCAGCGTCACGTCGGTGGCGTAGGTGAAGGTCGCGAGGTGCTCCAGCGGGTCGTCGCTCAGCTCGCCCGCGATCCGCAGCCACACCGCGGCGCGGGAGGGCCGGCTCGCGTCGTCGCCGAGGCCGCCGAAACGCGAGTTGCCGATCCATCGCACGTCCAGGGCCGCCCACTCCTGGGCCAGGCCGTCGTCGGTGCCCCGCGACTTCATCATCTCCAGCAGGTCCACGCCCTCGCTGGGCGGCTTGACCTCCGGCATCACGTCCTGGTGGTCGAAGCCCTCCTCGGGCCGCTGGTAGTTGAGCGTCTGGTAGTAGATCGGCCGGCCGTGCTGGCGCGCCACCACGCGGCGGGTCAGGAACGACCGGCCGTCGCGGATCCGCTCGACGTCGTAGATGATCGGCACCTGGTAGTCGCCGGGGCGCAGGAAGTACGAGTGCAGCGAGTGCACGGTGTACGCCGGGTCGACGGACTTGTTCGCGGCGATCAGCGCCTGCGCGGCCACCTGCCCGCCGTAGACCCGCTGCCGGGTCGTCTCGGGCTGCTTGCCACGGAACAGGTCGACGTCCAGCGACTCCAGGTCCAGGAGGCCGACCAGCTTGCGGGTCTCCTCCTGCGCCGACTCGTGGGCGTCGGGCACCTCCGGTGCGCTGGTGTCGGTCATGCGGACCCTCCTGCCTGGCCCTCGTCGGGGCCCTCGAGCCCGGCGAGGAACTGCTCGAACTGGCGACCGAGGTCCTCACCGGTCGGGAGCGGCTCGTCCTCGGCGAGGAGGCTGTTCCCCTCCTCCTCGGCGCGGGCGAACGTGTCGTACTGCTGCTCCAGCGCGGTGACGACCTCGCCGATCTCCTCGTTGGCGGCGAGGTAGCGGGCGATGTCGCCGTCGCGCTCCTCTGCCAGCTCGCCGAGCCCGGACAGGTCGATGGTCAGTCGACCGGCGCGCTCGACGTGTTCCAGCAGCCCCTGCGAGGCGCGCGGGTAGTCGAGCTGGGCCAGGTAGTGCGGCACGTGCGCGACGAAGCCCTGCGCGTCGTGCCCCCACTCGCCCAGCCGGACCTCCAGCAGGGCCTGGGCGCTGCCGGGGATCCGCAGCTCGCCGCGCCAGGGGCTGGTGCCGGTGAGCAGGTCGGGGTTGTTGGCGTGGTGGGTGATCGCGATCGGGCGGGTGTGCGGCACCGCCATCGGCACGGCGCCGATGCCGATCACCAGGCTCACTCCGAAGCGCTGGATCACCTCCAGCACGGCGCGGCAGAAGGCCTCCCAGCGGATGTCCGGCTCGGGCCCGTGCAGCAGCAGGTACGGCGTCCCGCCGACGTCCCGGAGCAGCCGGACCACCAGCCGCGGAGCCTCGTAGGACTCGTAGTGGTCCTGCACGAAGGAGAGCGGGGGTCGGCGCGCGCGGTAGTCGTGCAGCTCGTCGACGTCGAAGGTCGCCACGACCACGCCTCCGCCCGCGGCGCCGGTCTCGACCAGGTGCGCGCACGCCACGGCGCCGGCGTTGCCGGCGTCCAGGAAGCCGTCCAGGGCCACGATCAGTCGCAGGTCGGCGGCGCCCTCGAGCTCGGGGACGTCGTCGACGATGTGGACCAGTCGGGCGGGGGTGCTCACGGGCCCAGCCTATTGCGCCGGCGACCGGAGCGGCCCACGGGGCGCGCCGCCCGCGCGCCGGGTCAGCGCCGGTAGCTGCTGGCCATCAGGGCGACGCCGCGCTGCACCAGCTGGCTCTCGGTGAGGCCGAGGCGCTCCTCGAGCGCCGTCTCCTGGTCCGCGCCGGCCGCGAGCTGGTCGAGCAGCGCCCACAGGGTCGACTCGCCGCCGGTGCTCGCCACGTACTCGCAGACCCACCAGGCCACGGCGTACCAGCCGGCGGCGTCGGGACCGGAGAACTCCGCGGCGGTCGGCAGCGCGTCCGCGTCGGCGCCGACCGCGAGCGCGGACGCCGGGAGCCGGCGCTGGGCGGGCTCCTGCGGGTGCACCGAGACGTACTCGGCGACCCCCTCGGTGATCCAGAGCGGCGCGCCGCGCCCCTCCGCGCCGAGCAGCGCGTGGGTGAGCTCGTGCCGCACCAGCCGGTCCCGGACGACGTCCTCCTGACCGAGCACCCGCGGGCTGAGCGCGATCCGGTAGCCGGCGACCGGGCTGCCGGCGTCGCCGGCGTCGGTCGGGATGGCGATGGTGAGCCCGTCGGCGCGCTCGGGGTCGCCGACCGTCTGGCTGGCCAGACCCTCCACGGAGGCGGCGTCGGAGAGGACGTAGACGACGGTGCCGAGGTCGCGGGCGGACTCGTCGGCGTTGCGGCCGTCGGGCAGCAGGATGCCGACCTCGAACCGGCCGTCGGCGACCGACTCCAGGACGTCGTCGGCCGCTCGCGCGGTGTCGGCGTCGAAGATGCCGAGCGCGTCGAGCCGCTCCTCGACGACGATCGGGCCGGTGTCCCAGGGCTGCACGCCGGCCGCGTGCTCGCGCTCCCAGCCCGCGTCGGTGGTGGAGGAGAGCAGGTAGCGCCGGCCGTGCTCGCCGAGGGTGAAGCGCCACCGGTCGCGCGTGGTGATCGGCGCGGCGTCGTACCCGTCGAGCTGGAGCCGGGTGGCGACGACCGCCCACCAGCTGCGGTCGTCCTTCGGGTCGGGGCGCACCGAGCCCGGCACCACCCGGTAGCGCAGCACCTCGACGGGGAGCTGCCCGAGGTTGTCGAAGTACGTCGACTGCTCGTCCCGGATCGCGCCCCGGCCCAGGGTGCGGGTGAATCCGCGCCGGTCCTGGTCGGTGATCGCCCGGGCGCGCTGGCGCAGCGTCGCCGACAGGTCGGCCTCGACCTCGGCGTCGGTCCGCGCGATCGGTCCCGGCGGGTCCTGGGAGCAGGCGGTGAGCGGGAGCAGGGAGAGCAGCGTCAGCAGGACCGGGACACCGAACGCACGACGACGGACGGGGCCGCGGTCGTCCTCAGCGTGTCCCGTCCGCATCGAGGAGGGCCGACCCCGTGGCCCCTTGCTCGGACTCGGCGTGCCCGTTGTCCGCCGTGATCGCGTGCACCACGTCGAGTGCGATCGTCTGCGCCGAGAGGCCGATCCGGTCCAGGATCACCGCCCGCTTGGCGTGGTCGAGGAACTCCTGCGGGATGCCGTGCAGGTGCACCGGCACGTGCACGCCCGCGTCGTTGAGCGCCTGCAGGAAGACCGCGCCGACACCGCCGACCCGGCCGTTGTCCTCGATGGTGACGACCCGGCGGAAGCCGCCGGCGAGCTCGACCAGCGTGGGGTCGAGCGGCTTGACCCAGCGCGGGTCGACGACGGTCACGCCGATCCCCTGCGCCTGGAGCCGGTCGGCGACGTCCAGCGCGACGCCGGCCATGGCGCCGACGGAGACCACGAGCACGTCGCGGGCACCGTCGCGGAACAGCACGTCGATCGGGCCGTGCTCGCCCTGGATCGTGTCGATCGCCTCGACGTCGGCCGGCGGGGCGCCCTTGGGGAACCGGACCACGGTCGGCGCGTCGGAGACCTCGATGGCCTCGTCGAGCAGCTCGGTCATGCGGGGGACGTCGCGCGGTGCCGCGAGGCGCAGGCCGGGCACGACCTGGAGGATCGACATGTCCCACATGCCGTTGTGGGAGGCGCCGTCGTCGCCGGTCACGCCCGAGCGGTCCAGGACGAAGGTGACCCCGCAGTTGTGCAGGGCGACGTCCATCAGCACCTGGTCGAAGGCGCGGTTGAGGAAGGTGGCGTAGACGGCGAAGACCGGGTGCAGGCCGCCGATGGCGAGGCCGGCCGCGCTGGTGGCGGCGTGCTGCTCGGCGATGCCGACGTCGAAGGTCCGCTCGGGGAACCGGGCCTGGAACTTGTCGAGGCCGACGGGGTGCATCATCGCGGCGGTGATCGCCACCACGTCGGGTCGGCGGGCGCCGATCTGCACCATGTGGTCGGCGAAGTGGTCGGTCCAGATCGGGCCCTTGGGCTTCTCGGCGCCCGTCTGCACGTCGAACGGCCCCGGCGCGTGGAACTGGTCGGCCTCGTGCCGCTCGGCCGGGTCGTACCCGAAGCCCTTGCGGGTCATCGCGTGCACGATCACGGGGCCGCCGAACCGCTTCGCCTGCTGGAGGGCGTGCTCCATGGCGACCCGGTCGTGGCCGTCGACGGGGCCGACGTACTTGAGGCCGAGGTCCTCGAAGAGGCCCTGCGGGGCGAGCGCGTCCTTGAGCCCGCGCTTGACGGCGTGCAGCGCGTCGTACGCCGTCGGGCCGACGCCCGGCACCGCGTTGAGCCGCTTCTTGATGAGCTCGAGCACCTGCTCGTAGCGCGGGTTGGTGCGCAGCCCGGCGAGCGCCTGGGCCAGGCCGCCGATGGTCGGCGTGTAGGAGCGGCCGTTGTCGTTGACGACGATCACCAGGCGGGAGTCGTCGGCGATCGCGATGTTGTTGAGCGCCTCCCAGGCCATGCCGCCGGTGAGCGCGCCGTCACCGATGACCGCGACCGTGTGGCGGTCCTCGCCGCGGATCGCGAACGCCTTGGCGATGCCGTCCGCGTAGCTGAGCGCGGTCGAGGCGTGGGAGTTCTCCACCAGGTCGTGCTCGGACTCGGACCGGCTCGGGTAGCCGCTGAGGCCGCCCTCGCGGCGCAGCGTGCCGAAGTCGGCGGCGCGGCCGGTGACCAGCTTGTGCACGTAGGACTGGTGGCCGGTGTCGAAGACGACCTTGTCGCGCGGGGAGTCGAAGACCCGGTGGATCGCGAGCGTGAGCTCGACGACGCCCAGGTTGGGGCCGAGGTGTCCGGTGTTGGTGGCGACCGTGCGGATCAGCAGGTCCCGGATCTCGGCGGCCAGATCGGTCAGCTGGTCCTCCGACAGGTCACGCAGGTCGCGCGGGCCGGAGATCGTGTCGAGGACTGCCATGGCGCCGAGTCTAGGCGTTGGGCCCCGGCTGGGCCGGGTCGAGGTCGTAGCGGGCCACGCCGGGCTCGTGGAGGCTGCCGAACCAGACGACGCCGTCGTGCTCCCGGACCCCGGTGACCATGTGGTACGCCGCACCCGGCTGGTCCGGGTCGAGGTCGAGGTCGTGCACCAGCCGTCCGCGGACGTCGTAGGCCTGCACCCGGACGGTGCGCTTCGGGGCGGGCTGGAGCGCGGCGGGGAGCTTGGTGATGGCCCGGCGCAGCAGCATCGGCGACCGCTGGAGCCGCTCCACGACGGGGTCGCGGGGGCTGGCGATGGTCACCCAGATCAGGCCGTCGCTGCCGCGGGAGAGGTTGTCGGGATAGCCGGGCAGGTCCGAGCACAGGCGGTCGCGCATGCCGGCGCTGGGGCCGGTCAGCCAGTACCGCACGACGTCGCGGGTGCTGGTCTCGGCGACGCAGACGAAGGAGTCGTCGGCGGCCAGCGCGACGCCGTTGGCGAACGCCAGCCCGTCCAGGACGGTGGTGCGGGTCCCGTCGGGGTCGATCCGGATGAGCCGCCCGGTGCGGGTGAGCCGGATGAAGTCGTCCTTCCACTTCTCGATCCCGAACTTCGAGGAGGAGTCGGTGAACCAGATCGTGCCGTCGGCGGCGATCGCGGCGTTGTTGCAGAAGGTCAGCTCGCGGCGCCCCTCGGCGTCCGCGCTACCCACGATGGTCTCGATCGCGCTGGTCGCCGGGTCCAGCCAGAGCAGGCCCCGGCGGGCGTCGCAGACCAGCAGGCGTCCGTCGGCCGCGAACTCCAGGCCCAGCGGGCGACCGGCGGTGAAGCCGACCTTGTCGATCCGGCGGCCATCCGGGCTGAGCCGGAAGACCGACCCGTCCTCGGTGCCCGTGTAGACGGCGCCCGCTTCGGGCCCGTGGGTGGCCACGACCACGTCCTCGGCGCCGTCGGCGGGGACCCGGATCACGGAGAAGGTCACGATGCGCTCCTGCTCAGCTCGGCGTACAGGTCGGAGTCGAGGAAGCCGCCGAGCGTCGCCGCGGCGGAGTCGCTCAGCGGGAGGCTCCGCGCCCGCGTGGGGTCCACGAAGACGATCTGCCGGCCCTCGCCGAGGACGACGTCGTCGTCCGTGGCGGTGGTGGCCGCGGCGTAGAAGGCCAGGGTGTCGAGCGAGTCGGTCTCGGGGTGGAACACGTCGAACCGGCCGTGCAGCCGCAGGTCGCCCTCGGGCACGCGCAGACCGGTCTCCTCGGCGAGCTCGCGGCGCGCGGCGTCCTCGTCGGCCTCGCCCTCCTCGACGTGGCCGCCGGAGTAGCTCCACCGCTCCGGGGCGATCAGCGCGTGCTCGTCCCGCTCCTGCAGCAGCACCCAGCCGCGGCGGTCCACGAGGACGACGCAGGCGAATCGGGTCACCGGGCCACCGTAGCGAGCCGGCCCTGGCCGCGCCGGGGATCGCCCGGGGATCGTCCGGGGATCGGCCGGGGATCACCTCGCAGGCGCGCCGGTCGCTCAGGTCAGCTTGCCCCCGCCGGGGCGGATGCCGCCCGCGCAGGAGGCGAACGGCTCCGGCGAGGTGCTGCCGTCGCCGTACGCCTCGATGAACAGGCCGATCCGCTCGTCGTCCGGACCGGTCAGCGCGAGCTGGCGGCCCCACACGGTGATCACGACCGGCGACTCCTGCTCGGGCCAGGGCGTGAGGATGCCGTTGGCGGGCAGCCAGGCGGTCAGCGCGGCGACGCCGGCCGCGTCGACCTCGCCGGGCAGGTAGCTGATCACCACCGTGCCGTGCTCGAGGTCGTGGACCAGGTTCTCGGCCGGGACCTGCGCGTCGTAGGCGCCGCAGTCGAGCCACACCGGCGCGTGCGGGCCGCCGACCGGCGGCTCCTGCGGGTAGTCGATGGGACCGCTGAGGTGGTCGCGGGAGAGATCCTCGTAGACGACGACGTCGTCGAGGTCCGCCGCCGCGAACCCGGCGGCCGGGCCACCGTCCTCGTCGCCGGCGAGGGTCACGACCGGTACGACGACCGCGACCGCCAGCACCGCCAGCGCGGCCGCGACCGCCAGGACCACCGGCAGCCCGCGGCGCCGCCTCGGCGCCGGGGGCGGGACGTGGCCGGGCGGCGGGTAGGGAGGCGGCGGGTACGCCGGGTACGACCCGGGCGGTGCGGGCGGCGGGGGCGGGGGCGCCTCGCTCACTCATGCCTCCTTCGCCGCGTCGGGTCGCGACCATTCTCCCAGCGCGGCCCGCGGACCCCGAACGCGGGGCGTCAGCGGTTCCGTTCGGCGAGGTCGGCCAGGTTCAGCAGTTGACGCCGGGCCATCACCAGGTCGCCGACACACAGCGCGCGGGCGACCGGGCCCCGATGTCGGGAGACCACCTTGAGCAGCAGCCTGGTGCCGGCCCCCGAAGACTCGGACCCGGGCTCGGACGCGGGCTCGGACGCGGGCTCGGGCACCGGCTCGACGACGTAGGACATCAGGGCACCGAGGATCCGACCGGTCAGCGACCGCCCCGGCTCGACGGCGACGATGCGCCCCTGGGCCCTGCCGCCCACCGAGGTGAAGTGCTCCCCCACCCGCGGCTCGGGGAGGCGGCGCAGGTCGGGCGGCGAGCGACGACCGAGGTTGTCGATCCAGTCGTATGCGTACGGCGCGAGGCGGATCTGCCCGACCCAGGGCCAGACCCTCGACGCGGGCGCGTGCACGGTCACGCCCCGCCACGCCGCCAACGCGGGATCCGGCATCAGGTCGTCGCACGGGTAGTGGCGACGCACCTCGTCGTCGGTCACGTTCCAGCGATCGCCGATCACTCCCCGACGGTCGCACACGAACGCTCCGCGGTCAGCCCCGCCGGACGCCCAACCGGGGCACCAGCGTCATTGGATGTGGCGCGGCCATCACGCTCCAGGGTCCGACGGTCTCCATCAACGAGGGCGCGTTCCACGTGCCGTGAGGCACCGTCGCCTACGTTCGACGCATGACCGACCTGACGCCGTACCTGCACCTCCCGGGGACCGCGCGCGAGGCGCTCGAGCGCTACGCCGACGTCTTCGGCGGCACGCTGGTGCTCAACACGTACGCCGACTTCGGGCGCACCGACGGGCCCGGTGGGGCGATCGCCCACGGGATGCTCCAGGGGCCGGTCACGCTGTTCGCCTCGGACGCGGCCGAGGGCGAGGCGACGCTGCGCACCGAGGGCGTGATGTTCGCGCTGCTCGGGACCGCGGACGCGGCGACGCTGCGGGAGTGGTTCGCGGGGCTGTCGGAGGGCGGGCGGGTCGTCGACGACCTGCAGCAGCGGCCCTGGGGGGCGTGGGACGGCCAGGTGCTCGACCGGTTCGGGATGCACTGGCTGATCGGCTTCGAGACCGACTGAGCAGCCCACGTCACATGGATCCTCGTCGGGTTCCGGCCCGTAGAGCGACCAGAATCCATGTGACGCGGCGCCACCGGGTCAGTCGCGCAGCGCCTGCTCCACCCGATCGACCTTGGCGGTCAGCTGGCCGGTGTAGCCGGGCCGGATGTCGGCCTTCAGCACCAGGGAGACCCGGGGCGAGACGGCGGCGACGGCGTCGACGGCGGCCTTGACCACCGCCATCACCTCGTCCCACTCCCCCTCGACGTTGGTGAACATCGCGTTGGTCTCGTTGGGCAGGCCGGACTCGCGGACCACGCGGACGGCGGCGGCGACGGCCTCGGCCACGCTCCCCGTCTCGTCGGCGGCGGCTCCGGTCGGGGCGATGCTGAAGGCGGCGAGCATGGCGCCCACGCTAGCGGCCGCGCCGAACCGACGCGGGGGCCGCTCAGCCGAAGGTCGCGTAGTCCCCCGGCGTCAGGAAGAAGCCGGTGCGGGTGGACTCGTCGACGCAGGTGACGCCGATCCTCTCCACCGCGCAGGTGACGGCTCCCGCGGTCACCACGGCCGGCGGGGAGACGGTCGGCGCGCCGGGCTCGCGGATCGTGTCGGTGTTGCACTGGGGCAGGGCGCCCTGGTCGGTGATCTCGATCCGCCCGACGGCGTCGCCGAGCGCAGAGCCGCAGACCTCGGGGTCGGCGACGGCGCCGCTGCCCAGCTCGCAGGCGATGAACCCCTCGAGCAGGCAGTAGACGGCGTCGCCGGGGGTGGAGAAGCGGACGTCGGCGCTGAGCGTGGCCCCCGCGGTGATCTGGGCGGTGATCCGCTTCTCCGCCTCGGCGTACGTCGCCGGGCGGGCCGCGCCACCGCTGCCGGAGTCCTCGTCGGGCTCGGCGGGCCCGTCGGACCCGCCCGCCTGGGCGCTCGGCGCGGCGCCGGTGGTCTCCGGCTCCGGAGCCTCGGTGGTCGGGGCCACCGACGTCGTGGTCGGCGCCGCGCTGGTGGTCTCCTCGGCCGGCACGGTGACCGCGGTCGGCTCGGTCGACGCGTCGCACCCGGCGACCAGCACCGACCCGAGGAGGACCGCGGGGAGGAGGAACCGGGCGGGGCGGCGGGAGCGCGTGATCACCGCGCCATCCTGCCGAGGCGGTCGCGCCGATGGTGGGAGGCGCGACGGCCCGCCACCCACGAGGGGTGACGGGCCGTCGTACCGCTCCGCGGTCAGCCGATCAGGTGATCAGGCCTTCCGCAGGTTGCGCAGCACGTACTGCATGATGCCGCCGTTGCGGTAGTAGTTCGCCTCACCGGGGGTGTCGATGCGGACCACGGCGTCGAACTCGACGTCGCCGGCCTTCACCTTCACCGTCTTCGGCGTGACACCGTCGTTGAGCGCGGTGATGCCGGTGATGGAGAAGGTCTCCTCGCCGGTCAGGCCCAGGCTCTCGGCGTTCTGGCCCGCCGGGAACTGCAGCGGGATGACGCCCATGCCGATCAGGTTCGAGCGGTGGATCCGCTCGTAGGACTCGGCGATGACGGCCTTGACGCCCAGCAGCGAGGTGCCCTTGGCCGCCCAGTCGCGGGACGAGCCGGAGCCGTACTCCTTGCCGGCCAGGACGACCAGCGGAACGCCGGCGGCCTGGTAGTTCACGCTCGCGTCGTACACGAAGGTGACGGGGCCGCCCTCGATGGTGAAGTCGCGGGTGAAGCCGCCCTCGGTGCCCGGCGCGATCTGGTTGCGCAGGCGGATGTTCGCGAACGTGCCGCGGATCATGACCTCGTGGTTGCCGCGGCGCGAGCCGTAGGAGTTGAAGTCACGCTGCTCGACGCCGTTCTCGGTCAGGTACTGACCGGCCGGGCTGTCCTTCTTGATCGCGCCGGCGGGGCTGATGTGGTCGGTGGTGACCGAGTCGCCCAGCTTGAGCAGGACGCGCGCGCCGTCAATGTCGGTGACCGGCTCCGGGGTGTCCGGCATGCCGTCGAAGTACGGCGCCTTCCGGACGTAGGTGGAGCTCGGGTCCCACTCGAAGGTGTTGCCGTCCGGCGTGGGCAGCGAGCGCCACCGCTCGTCGCCGGCGAACACGTCGGCGTAGTCCTTGGTGAACATCTCGGAGTTGATCGCGCCGGCGATGGTCTCCTCGACCTCGGCCGGGGTCGGCCAGATGTCGTGCAGGAAGACGTCGTTGCCGTCGCCGTCCTGGCCGAGAGCGTCGTTGAACAGGTCGACGTTCATGTTGCCGGCGAGGGCGTAGGCGATGACCAGCGGCGGCGAGGCCAGGTAGTTCATCTTGATGTCGGGGTTGATCCGACCCTCGAAGTTCCGGTTGCCCGAGAGCACCGAGACGACGGCCATGTCGTGCTCGTTCACCGCGGCGGAGACCTCGGGGATGATCGGGCCCGAGTTGCCGATGCAGGTGACGCAGCCGTAGCCGACGAGGTTGAAGCCGAGCTTGTCCAGGTACGGCGTGAGGCCGGCCTTCTCGTAGTAGTCCGAGACGACCTTCGAGCCCGGCGCCAGCGTCGACTTGACCCACGGCTTGCGCTGCAGGCCCTTCTCGACGGCCTTCTTGGCCAGCAGGGCGGCGCCGATCATGACCGACGGGTTGGAGGTGTTGGTGCAGGAGGTGATCGAGGCGATCGTGACCGCGCCGTTCTCCAGCTCGAAGGAGGTGCCGTCCTCGAGGGTGACCGGGACCTTGACGTCCGCGTTCTCGGAGTAGGTCGGCAGCGCCTCGCCGAACGCCGTGGCGGCGTTGGAGAGCTCGATCCGGTCCTGGGGACGCTTCGGGCCGGCGATGCTCGGCACCACGGTCGAGAGGTCGAGCTCGAGCTTCTCGGAGAAGCGGGGCTCGGCGGCCGGGTCGAGCCAGAGGCCCTGCTCCTTGGCGTACGCCTCGACGAGCGCGATCTGCTCCTCGGAGCGACCGGTGAGCCGCAGGTAGTCGGTGGTCTGGCCGTCGATCGGGAAGATCGCGCAGGTGGAGCCGAACTCGGGGCTCATGTTGCCGATCGTCGCCCGGTTCGCCAGCGGCAGCGCCGAGACGCCCTCGCCGTAGAACTCGACGAACTTCCCGACCACGCCGTGCTGGCGCAGCATGTCGGTGATGGTGAGCACCAGGTCGGTGGCGGTCGAGCCGTCCGGCAGCTCGCCGGTCAGCTTGAAGCCGACGACGCGCGGGATGAGCATGGAGACCGGCTGGCCGAGCATCGCGGCCTCGGCCTCGATGCCGCCGACGCCCCAGCCCAGGACGCCGATGCCGTTGACCATGGTGGTGTGGGAGTCGGTGCCGACGCAGGTGTCGGGGTAGGCCTGCAGCACGCCGTCGACCTCGCGGGTGAACGCGACGCGGGCGAGGTGCTCGATGTTGACCTGGTGGACGATGCCGGTGCCCGGCGGGACGACCTTGAAGTCCTCGAAGGCGCCCTGGCCCCAGCGCAGGAACTGGTAGCGCTCGCCGTTGCGCTGGTACTCGATCTCGACGTTGCGCTCGAACGCCTCGGGGGTGCCGAAGACGTCGGCGATGACGGAGTGGTCGATGACCATCTCGGCCGGCGCGAGCGGGTTGATCTTGGTGGCGTCGCCGCCCAGGTCGGCCATCGCCTCGCGCATGGTGGCGAGGTCGACGACGCACGGGACGCCGGTGAAGTCCTGCATGATCACGCGGGCGGGCGTGAACTGGATCTCCTTGTCGGGCTGCGCGGTCTCGTCCCAGCCCGCCAGCGCCTTGATGTCGTCGGCGGTGATGTCCGCGCCGTCCTCGGTCCGCAGGAGGTTCTCCAGCAGCACCTTGAGGGAGTACGGCAGCGAGGCGACGTCGAGCCCCTCGCCCTTGACGGCGTCGAGGCGGAAGATCTCGTAGGCCTTCCCCTCGACGTCGAGGGTGCTCTTCGCACCGAAGCTGTTCACGCTGGCCATAGCGTCTCCGTCCTGATTCGTTGATCCGGCTCGAGGTTCTCCCGGGGCCGGTCCGGTCGCCTCCGACCATCCTGCCGCCGCCCGCAACCGCGCCGGTAGTGAGGCAGACCTAACCGTCCGGCGGAGCGGGGCGCTCCGGGATATCTTGACATCAAGATACCGCACCTCGTGGCGCGAGCCAACCAAGGGTCCGGCGTGCCGCGTCCGAAGGGCCCGGCTCCGGTAGCGTCGCCCCTCGTGCGCGCGACGGTCCGGGTCTACTGGCGGATCCTCGTCGCCGGCTTCCGGCGCCAGTCCACCTACCGGCTCGCGGCGCTCGGCGGCCTGGTCGCCAACGTGACCTTCGGGCTGCTCAAGGTCTCGATCCTGTTCGCCACCGTCGAGGCCGCCGGCGGCGAGCTCGCCGGGTACGACGTCGCGACGATGAGCACCTACATCTGGCTCTCCCAGGGGCTGCTCGGCTCGGTCAACCTGTTCGGTCGCTCCGACCTCGCCGAGCGGATCAAGGACGGGCAGGTCGCGGTCGACTTCCTGCGCCCGGTCGACGTGCACGCCGCGTCGGTGGTCAACGAGGTCGGCCAGGCGCTCTTCGCCCTGATCCCCCGCGGCCTCCCCTCGGTGCTGATCGGGGCGCTGCTCGTCGGGATGGCCGGACCGCCCAGCCTGTCGGCGTACCTGCTCGGGGCGGTGAGCCTCCTGCTCGGGATCGTCGTCTCGGCGGCGACGGTCTACCTGGTCGGCGTCTCCGGCTTCTGGCTGGTCGAGACCCGCGGGGTGCAGGTGCTCTACATGGTCGTCTCCGGGTTCCTGGCCGGGCTGTACGTGCCGATCTATCTCTTCCCCGCCTGGCTGCAGGCGCTGGCCCAGGCGACGCCGTTCCCGGCGATGATGATGTACCCGGTCGACGTGCTGTCCGGGCGCGTCACCGGCCTCGACGCCGTCGGGCTGGTCGCCGCCCAGGTCGCCTGGCTCGTCGCGGTCGCGCTGGTCGGTCAACTGCTCACCCGCGGCGGGCGGCGCCGGCTGGAGGTGCAGGGTGGCTGACGCGCTCCCCCACGCGGGTCCTGCGGGCGTCGGCGACCGGCTGCGGCCGTACCGCGCGGTGCTCGCGTCACGCGCACGCTCGCAGCGCAGCTACCGCGCCAACTTCGCCACCGACCTGCTCAGCTCGCTCCTCGTGGGGATCATCGAGCTGGCCGAGGTGTGGGTGATCTTCCACAACGTGGTCAGCCTCGGCGGCCTGCAGTTCCCCCAGATGCTGCTGGTCTTCGGGATCGCCGACCTCTGCTTCTCCCTCGCCGACCTCTCCTTCGGCCACTGCGACAACCTGCCGACCTACCTGCGCGCCGGGACCCTCGACGTCTTCTACCTGCGCCCCCAGCCGCTGCTGCTGCAGCTGATCACCTCCGACATCAGCCTGCGCCGCCTCGCCCGGGCCTGCGTCGGCCTGACGGCCCTGGTCGCCGGGATCGCGATCAACGACATCGACTGGACGGCCGGCCACGTGGCGCTGCTGGCGCTGGCCCTGGTCAGCGCCTACGCGACGTTCTGCGCGATGTTCGTCTGGGCCGCCGGCTGCCAGTTCTTCCTGGTCGACGGCGCGGAGGCCACCAACGCGTTCGTCTACGGCGGCCGGTACGCCGCCACCCAGCCCGCGTCCGTCTGGTCCAAGCCGCTGAAGGTGCTGTTCGGCTTCGTCTTCCCGATGGCGTTCACCGGCTTCCTGCCGGTCGTCACGCTGCTCGGGCTGCCCGGGCCGGAGTGGATGCCGGGGTGGCTGGGCTGGTGCGCTCCGCTGGCCGCGGTGTGGACGTGGCTCATCGCGCTGCTGGCCTGGCGGGCCGGCGTGCGGCACTACCGCGGAGCGGGAGGATGACGGAGCCGCGGAGCGGGAGGATGACGGGGATGGGTGTGGACGGGACGATCATCGAGACCGACGGGCTGACCCGGGAGTTCTCGGTCCGCGCCGGCGTACGACGGCGACGGATCACCGCGGTCGACGACCTGTCGGTGCGGATCGCGGCGGGCGAGTCGGTCGGCTACATCGGCGCCAACGGTGCCGGGAAGTCGACCACGATCAAGATGCTCACCGGGATCCTGGTGCCGACCGCGGGGTCCGTGACCACCTGCGGCCTGCGGCCGGTCCCCGACCGGCGGCGCCTGGCCCGGGAGGTCGGCGTCGTCTTCGGGCAGCGCTCCCAGCTCTGGTGGGACCTGCCGGTGCGCGAGTCGTTCCGGATCCTGGCCGCGATCCACCATCTCTCGGCAGCCGAGGAGCGCGAGCGGTTCGACGAGCTGGTCGAGCACCTGGAGCTGGCTGACTTCCTCGGTACTCCGGTGCGCCAGCTCTCCCTCGGCCAGCGGATGCGGGCGGAGGTGGCCGCCGCGCTGCAGCACGCCCCGCGGCTGGTGATCCTCGACGAGCCGACGATCGGCCTCGACGTGCTCTCCAAGCAGCGGCTGCGGGAGTTCCTCGTCGCCGAGCGCGCCCGGCACGGCACCACCCTGCTGCTCACCACCCACGACATGGGCGACATCGAGCGGCTCTGCGAGCGGGTGCTGGTGATCGACCGCGGGCGCCTCGCGTACGACGGCGACCTGCCGGGACTGTCCCGGACCGTCGGCGCGGAGCGGGTGCTGGTGGTCGACCTCGTCGCGCCCATCGCGGACCTGCTCGGCATCCCCGCCACCCGGCACCTCGGCAGCGAGGGGAACGGGCTGCGCCAACGGCTGTCGTTCGACCCGGAGTCGACCACGGCCGCACGGGTGCTGGCCGCGATCGCGGAGCGGGTCGAGGTGCGCGACCTGGCGATCGAGGAGCCCGACATCGAGGACGTGGTGCGGCGGATCTACGCCGCGCAGCGGTGAGGGCGGCGGCTGTCCTGGCGGTTGTCCCGGCGGTTGTCCCGGCGGTTGTCCCGGCGGCTGGGCGGGGTCGTGTGCCTGAGACCCCGCTATGGGGAGGCGTCAGGCACACGACCCGACCACCGGGGGGGGCGCGCCGACGGTGCAGACTGCCGCCATGGATGCTGACGTCGACGCACTGGTCTCGGCCCCGTGGCTGCACGAACAGCTGGAGGCCGGCCGCCCCGACCTCGTCGTGCTCGACGCCAGCATCGACCCGTACCGCGGCCACACCGACGGCATCCCCGGGGCCCGGGTGTTCGACATCGACGGCGAGTTCTCGCGGGCGGACGTGCCGATCCCACACACCATGATCCCGGCGGCCCAGTTCCAGGCCCAGGTCCGCAGGCTCGGCGTCGACGCCGGCGCCCTCGTGGTCGTGTACGACGCCGCCGGGATCTACTCCAGCCCCCGGGCCTGGTGGATGTTCCGCGCGATGGGGCACGACCGGGTCGCGGTCCTCGACGGCGGGCTCCCCGGCTGGAGGTCGCACGGCTACCCCGTGGAGGCCCTCGGCGCGCCCGCCTCCGGGACCGACGACGAGCCCGACCGCCAGGGCGACTTCGTCGCGCACCCCGACCCGGGCGCCTTCGTCGACCGGGAGCAGGTGCTCGCGCTCCTCGCCGATCCCGGCGTCGCGGTGCTCGACGCCCGGTCCCGCGAGCGGTTCGAGGGCACCGCGCCGGAGCCGCGACCGGGGCTGCGCGGCGGCCACATGCCCGGCTCCCGGTCCCTGCCGCTGACCGACCTGCTCGTCGACGGGCACCTGCGCGCTCCCGGCGAGCTGGCGGCGCTCGTCGGTGAGGCTCGGGCCGACGCACAACGCATCGTCACGACGTGCGGCTCCGGCGTCACCGCCTGCGGCATCGCCCTCGCCGCGCACCTGAGCGGCGTCTCCGACCTCACCGTCTACGACGGGTCCTGGAGCGAGTGGGGGCGCCCCGACGGGCCCCCGGTCGCGTCGTGTGCCTGACAACGACCTATAGGTAGGTGTCAGGCACACGACCCGACAGACGGCGCCCACCCGACCACCGACCACCCGAGCCCGAGCCGGAGCCCGAGCCCGAGCCCGAGCCCGAGCCTTCAGCCGACGGCCGCGTCCTCGGCGAACTGGGTCCGGTACAGCTCCGCGTAGCGCCCGCCCGCGGCCAGCAGCTCCCCGTGCGTCCCGCGCTCGACGATCACGCCCGCCTCGATCACCAGGATCAGGTCGGCGGCACGGACGGTGGAGAGCCGGTGCGCGATCACCAGCGCGGTGCGGCCGTCCAGCGCCTCCCCGAGCGCCGCGGTCACGGCTGCCTCGGAGGTGGAGTCGAGCGAGGCGGTCGCCTCGTCCAGGATCACCACGCGGGGCCGCTTGAGCAGCAGCCGGGCGATGGTCAGGCGCTGCCGCTCGCCGCCGGAGAGCCGGTACCCGCGCTCCCCCACCACGGTCTCCAGGCCGTCGGGCAGCGAGCGGATCAGGTCGGCGAGGCGCGAGCGCTCCAGCGCCTCCCAGAGCTCGGCGTCGGTCGCCTCGGGCCGGGCCAGCGCCAGGTTGCCGCGGATGCTGTCGTGAAAGAGGTGGCCGTCCTGGGTGACCACGCCGACCGCGCCGCGCAGGTCGGCCGCCGTCAGGTCGCGCACGTCCACACCGGAGAGGCGTACGGCGCCGGCGTCGACGTCGTACAGGCGCGGGACGAGCTGGGCGATGGTCGACTTGCCGGCACCCGAGGAGCCGACCATGGCCACCATCTGGCCGGGCTCGGCGGTGAACGAGATGCCGTGCAGCACCGTCTCGCCTCCGCGGGTGTCGAGCACGGCGACGTCCTCCAGGGAGGCGAGCGAGACCTTGTCGGCGGCCGGGTAGGCGAAGCGGACGTCGTCGAACTCGATGGTCAGCGCGCCCTCGGGCAGGGTGCGGGGCTCGTCGGGCTCGGCGATCATCGGCTCGAGGTCGAGCACCTCGAAGACCCGCTCGAAGCTGACCAGCGCGGACATCACCTCGACGCGGGCGTTGGCCAGCGCGGTCAGCGGGGCGTAGAGGCGGGCCAGCAGCAGGGAGAGAGTCACCACGGCACCGGCCTCGAGCGAGCCGCGCAGCGCGCCGACGCCGCCGACGCCGTACACGACCGCGACGGCGAGCGCGGAGACCAGCGTCAGCGAGGTGACGAAGGTCGTCTGGACCATCGCGGTCTTCACGCCGATGTCGGCGACCCGGCGCGCCCGGCCGGCGAACT
This sequence comes from Nocardioides sp. YIM 152588, assembly GCF_040191335.1. NCBI lineage: Bacteria > Bacillati > Actinomycetota > Actinomycetes > Propionibacteriales > Nocardioidaceae > Nocardioides > Nocardioides sp. YIM 152588. The sequence goes on from NZ_JBEGDJ010000008.1 coordinate 89,026, forward strand.
CCGCCGACTCCTGGTCGGGGCGGCCGAACAGCTTGACCAGGGTCGCGCCGGGCGCGGAGAACCGCTCGGTCATCTGGTTGCCCATGGCGGCGTTGTGGTCGGCCGCTTCGCGCTGGATGCCGGCGAGGCGGGTGCCCATCCGGCGGGCGGGGATCACGAAGACCGGCAGCATCGCCAGCGCGAGCACGGTGACCAGCCAGGAGATCCGCAGCATCACGCCGAGGGTCAGCACCAGCATCACCAGGTTGCCGACCACGCCCGAGAGGGTGTCGCTGAACGCGCGCTGGGCGCCGATCACGTCGTTGTTGAGGCGGCTGACGAGGGCGCCGGTGCGGGTGCGGGTGAAGAACGCCACCGGCATCCGCTGGACGTGGTCGAAGACCGTGGTGCGCAGGTCGAGGATCAGCCCCTCACCGATCCGGGAGGAGAACCAGCGCATCAGCAGGCCGGCCCCGGCGTCGACCACGGCGACGACGGCGATCGCTCCGGCCAGCAGCGCGACGGTCCGGCTGGACGAGCCCGCCACGATCTCGTCGACCACCCGGCCGGCGAGGACCGGGGTGGCGACGGCGAGCACCGCGGTCGCCACGCTCAGCGCCAGGAACCCGGCCAGCTCGCGGCGGTGCGGCCGCGCGAACGCCAGCACCCGCCGCGCGGTCGCCCACGAGAACGCACCGCCCTGCTCCGTACCGTGGGACCGGCGGAACATCTGCTGCCGGGCCACCATCTCCATGCTCATGGGCGCAACGCTAGGACTTCACGTGGACATGAGGTCCAGCGGAGGGCACCCGGTGGTTGAGGTGCGAGCGAAGCGAGCCTCGAAACCACCACCGGAAGAGGAGTCGTAGCGGCCCTCGCCCGTTCGTGGAGAGGATGAGCCGGATCCGCGAACCTCCCGAGGAGAAACCCATGCGCACCCTGATCAGCACCGCCTTCGTCTCGCTCGACGGCGTCGTCGAGGCCCCCGGCGGCGAGCCCGGCCACCGCAGCAGCGGCTGGACGTTCCAGGATCTCGACTTCGTCCCCGAGGCCTACGAGATCAAGGGCCGGGAGCAGGAGGAGGCGACCGCGATGCTGATGGGCCGCGTCAGCTACCAGGCGTTCTCGCCGGTCTGGCCGTCGATGACCGAGGAGTTCCCCCGCTACAACGCGATGCCGAAGTACGTCGTCTCCACCACCCTCGAGGAGTCCGACCTCGTCGACGGCTGGGGCGAGACCACGATCCTCCGCTCCGTCGACGACGTGGCGGCGCTGAAGGAGACCGACGGCGACCCGATCTCGATGCACGGCAGCGCCGCCCTCGGGCGGTCGCTGTCGGACGCCGGCCTGATCGACCGGTACCACCTGCTGGTCTTCCCGCTCCTCCTCGGGGCCGGCAAGCGGATCTTCAGCGACACCGACAAGGACAAGCAGATGCTGCGACTGGTCGAGAGCGAGTCGTACGCGAACGGGATCCAGAAGCTGGTCTACGACGTGGTGCGCTGATCCCACCGGTGGTTGAGGTGCGAGCCGGCCGGTGGTTGAGGTGCGAGCGAAGCGAGCCCTGCCGGTGGTTGAGGTGCGAGCGAAGCGAGCCCTGCCGGTGGTTGAGGTGCGAGCGAAGCGAGCCTCGAAACCACCTCACGCGAGCGCGCGCCCCAGGTGCTCCAGCGCGTACGGCGCAATCCGCCGCCAGTAGCCGACGGTGTGGCCGCCGGGCTCGAACCCACCGGCCGGAGGGTCGGCGAAGCCGGCGACGTACTCGCGGTCGGCCGCGTAGAACGGGTCGCTCACCCCGCAGTCGACGCGCAGCGGGATGTCCGCGAACGTTGCCTGCTGGCGCATCACGGTGACCCGGTCGAAGTCCGCCGCGCCGTCGTAGGAACCCGGTGTGGTGTCGGCGTACGCCCGGAACAGCGCGGGGCTCATCACCGCCACCCCGGCGACCCGGTCGGCCCCGAGGACGTGGGTCAGGTGGAGCGACCCGAACCCACCCATGGACCACCCGAAGAAGCCGATCCGCCGGATATCGAGGCCCTGCTCGTCCAGGAGCGGGAGGAACTCCTCCAGCACCATCGCCTCGCAGCGGTCCCCGTCGGCCCGGTCGTGCCAGTACGCGTCGCCGCCGTCGACGCTCGCCAGCGCGAACGGCGGTACGCCGTCGGCGACCGCCGCGGCGAGGAACCGGTCCAGCGCCAGGTGGCCGGCGCGGAACGGCGTCGCGTGGGTGCCACCGCGCCCGTGCAGCACCACCACCACCGGCAGCCGCCGCGGCGCGCCCGGCGGCCGGGCGATGGTCCACCCGACCGTGGTGCCGCGGGCGGCCGAGGCGAACGAGCCCGTGACCGACGGGCCGGGCGTGACGTCGGGGACGACGCCGTCCGTGCCGTCGTGCTGGAGCGTCCGGTAGAGCAGCGACCGCCCAGGCAGCACCTCGCGGTCGACCGCCACCAGCCCGGCGGCGCCGAGCCCCAGCGCCGCGCCGGTGCCCAGCAGCAACCTCCGGCGAGTGACGCCCCGCCGGCGCTGCTCCTCGACCGCCCCTGCCTCCGGGTCGCCCACCTGTGTCCTCTCCCCTGGCGTGCTCGCGGCCGATGATGCCGCAGGGACGACCTCGGAGGTCGGCTCTTGCGGGTACGACAGGTGAACCCTCGGATCAGGTCTCGCCTCGGGCGCGGGCGTCGAGGTACTGATCCATGACGGCGGCCGGGATCCTGCCCTTGTCGGAGACGAGGACGCCGTTCCTCCTCGCCCAGGCCCGTACGTCAGCAGGCGTCGGCGGCGCCGGCGCTAGCGGCGGCGCGCCTTCGAGGCCTCGGACGGCGAGGTCGCCGACCAGCTCCTCGGAGAGGCCGGCCCGAGCGGCCGCGAGGAAGCGGTACGTCCACTCCTGCGCGAGCTTGCGGGTGTCGCAGAAGACGATCGCAACGCCCGGGAACCGGATGTGGCACTCGGCGATCCCGTCGGCCACGACGCTGGGCCGGACACGGTCGAGCTTGAAGACCTGTGAGTAGCGCTCCTCGACGACGACCGCGGCGCGCGGGATCGCGGACAGCTCCGTGAGCTGGAACTTGAGCTTCCCGGAGGTCAGCGACGCGACGAGGTCGGCCAGCGACTTGCGCTCCACCGCCGCCTGCAGCACCCCGTCGACGACGAGTCCGTAGTCGCCGGCGGCGAGCGGCTCGCGCCGAGTGGTGGCCTGCCGGTCCGCGAAGGTGAACGGATAGCGCTCGCGGATGTCGACCGCGATCTCCAGGTCCGCGACCCCGCTGGCCCGAGCGCCGGGCAGGGTCACCGCCGGACGTGCCTGCTTGGAGGTGCGAGAGGTCTGCCAGAAGATCATCTGCCGACCGCGGGCGTTCGTCACCACCAGCTGGGAGCGGTTCTCCCGGCCCCGGTCGAGCACCAGGTCGATCGCGGCGCCTCGACGTACGCAGGAGCGCACCTTCACCCGCTCGACGATCTCGGCGTCGGCCGGCCACTCCTCTACCCGGTGGCAGTAGACCTGGCCGGTACGCGGCCAGGTGTCCTTCGCCTTCAGGATGATCCCGTCCCCGAGCGGGATGCGGAGGAGGTACGGCAGCGTCTACCCGGGCTCGGTGTTGCGGGCGATGACGAAGTCCTCCAGCACGCCGCCCACGGTAGCGGCGGTTCCGGCGCTCCTGGCGGACGCGGCCTTCCGGTCGGTGCGCGGCCCCTCAGCCGAGGACGCGACCCGCCACGAAGGCGAGGACGACCACGGCCAGGGTGAGCACCAGCAGGAGGCCGTCGGCCCAGGTGAACCGCAGCCCGGCCAGCCGCAGCCTGCGCCCCTCCGGGCTGGCGCCGCCGGTGAGGGTGAAGCCGCGGGTCTCCAGCGCCTCGACCGTGGTCCGGGTGCGCTTGGCGGTGTTGAGGAACAACGGGTAGAAGGACTGCACAGCGACCAGGCCGACGCGGCGCATCGTCCGCCAGCCGAGGAACCCGTGCCCGGCGGGCGGCGCGCCGCGCAGCCGATGGCCGTCGATGATCGTCTGCAGCTCGTCGATGAGCAGCGGAACCATGCGGTAGGCGTAGGACACCGCGAAGCCCAGCACGGCCGGCGCCCGGAGCGCAGCCAGGCCGTCGGCGAGCTTCTCGGGATCGAGCGAGACGAAGGCCGCCATGCTGGCCAGCGAGATGATGGCGAGCTTGAGCGAGACCTCCAGCAGCCCCTCGACGGCGCTGGCGTTGCCGCCGAAGACGAGCACCATCACGCCCAGGTAGGCGAGCTGACCCAGGATGCCGAGCAGGAACAGCCCCAGCAGGAGGGGGCCGATGCGGGCGGCGAGCGCGCTGGCCAGCGCCACGACGCCGAGGATGGCGAGGGTCGGCTCGGAGTAGGTGAGCCAGGGCGCGACGGCGAGGATGACGTACCACCCGAGCACGGCGCGCGGATCGCGGCGGGCCAGGAAGCCACCGCGGGTGGCATAGGCGACCCGCATCAGCTCGACCTTGACCCACTCCACGGAGGCGCGGTCGCGACCCGTACGGCGGCGGCCGCCCTCGATGGCGGCGGCCGGCGCTCCGTCGACGATCGTGGTCATGCGGACTCCTCGGAGGCGGGGCGGAGGCGGTCGACGAGGTCGGCGACGCTGAGCGGGACGGGCGAGAGGCCGAGCGCGGCGCCGAGCTGGGCGACCTGCGGCGGCACCAGACGCGCCTGCCGGAGCGTCTCGGAGCAGGCGAAGAGGCTCGCCGGGTCGGTGTCGGCGATGATCGCGCCCTCGTCGAGCACGATCACCCGGTCGGCCCACTCGGCGACCAGGTGCATGTCGTGGGTGGCCACGACGGTGCAGCGGATGTGCTCCGAGAGCGCGGTGAGCAGGCCGATGACGTCGTCGCGCGCGCGCAGGTCCAACGACGACGTCGGCTCGTCGAGGAGCAGCAGACGTGGCCGCATCGCCAGCGCCACTGCCAGGGTGGCGCGACGCTGCTGGCCCCCGGAGAGCATCCGGCCGTCCCGCTCCTGCAGGTCGGTCAGGTTCATCCGCGCCAGGACCCGGTCGACCAGCTCCTCGGTGTCGGCGAGGCCGCGCCCGGCGGGGAACATCGCGATGTCGCCGCGGATCGAGTCCTGGAGGAACATCTCCTCCGGTCGCTGCACCAGGTAGCACACGCTGTCGGCCAGCTCGGCGGCCGTGATCGCACGGGTGTCGTTGCCGTCGACGACGACGCTGCCGGCGGAGGGGACGGCGAGCCCGGCCATGACCGACAGCAGCGTCGACTTGCCGGCGCCGTTGGTGCCGACGAGGGCGACCCGCTCCCCGTCGTGCAGGCGGAGCGAGAGGCCGTCGATCACCTTCGACCGGCCACCGTCGACGGCGATGTAGCCGTGGGTCACCCCGTCCAGCTCGGCGACGACCCCACGATCGGGCGACGGCGCGGCGGCGGGAGGGCGGGTGCCCGCCACCGCCGCGGCCGGGCGCCCACCGAGCATCGAGGCGGCGGCCTCGACCGTGAGCGGGACCTGCCGCGCTCCGCGCGCGACCTCCGGCAGCAGGGCACGGGCCGCGGCGACGACCTGGGGTGCCGGGATGTCGGCGGCCTCCAGGTCCTCGGTGCGCGAGAGTGCCTCCCCGACCGGCAGGTGCCACCGGACCAGTCCGTCGGCCATCAGGACGACGGACTTCGCATAGCGGGCGACCAGCTCCGCGTGGTGCTCGATCACGATGACGGTGATCCCGAGCTCGGCGTTGAGCCGGGCGAGGTGGTCGTAGATGGCGGTGGCCCGCAGCGGGTCGACCTCCGCAGCGGGCTCGTCGACGACCAGGATCGACGGGCTGAGCGCCAGGGCGCCCGCCAGCGCCGTGAGGTGCTGCTGTCCACCGGAGAGCTGCCAGGTGTAGTGCCCGGCGAGGTGGGAGATGCCGAGCGCGGCGAGCGCGCCGTCGGCGCGTCGCTCCCAGTCGGCGTGGCCGAAGTTGATCGGCGCGAACGCGACGTCGTCGCGCACCCGGGGCCGGACCAGCTGGTTGCCGAAGTCCTGGAAGACGTAGCCGACCTGGTTGGCGATCTCGCCGACGGTGCGGTCCGCCGTCGGCCGGCCCTGGATCCGCACGGTCCCGGAGATGTCGCCGTTCCAGAAGTGCGGGATCAGCCCGTTGAAGGTCTTGCAGAGGGTGGTCTTGCCCGATCCGTTGCCGCCGACCACGGCCACGAAGTCGCCGCTCCTGATCGTGAGGTCGACCCCGCGCAGCGACTCGGCGTCGGCGCCGGGATAGCTGAACCGGAGGTTGCGGATCTCGATCGCAGGCAGGTCCGTGGCCTCGTCCGCGCGGCGGTCCTCGATGGTCATGGTCGACGACGTCGGCATCGCTCAGGCCTCGTCGCCGGGACCGGCGGTCGCCGAGCCCTTGCCGTGGAGCACCTTGATCACGATGAAGGCGCCGAAGCCGACGGCCGCCGCGATCAGGACGGCGAGCCACAGGTAGAAGTCGCCGAACTGGTCGAGGTAGTCGGGCTCGAAGGCGCCGAGGGTCCCGATGCCCTCGCGACCGACGTACTCCTCCCACTGCGCGAACATCGTGATCGCACCGGCCACCAGGAAGACGAGGGCGCCGACGATCCAGATGTTCACGCCGGCCGGGCCCTCCATCTTCGGCGGGTTCTGCGGGTCGCGCGGGCGCAGGCCCATGATCGGCTCGAGCTTGCCGTAGAGGCGCGGGGCGAGCCACATGGCGGGGAGCGCGCCGAACAGGATGCCCGAGAAGATCACGGTGATGACGATGTCGGCGCCCTCGACGAACAGCAGGGTGGAGTAGAGTCCGTCGGCGTCCTCCAGGGTCTCGGGGTCGATGCCCACGACGACCTTGAGGATGTCGACGACACCGCCGGTGAGCTTGTCGACGAGCACCAGGACCACCGAGGCGATGGCCAGCTGCTTGCGGTTGAGGGGGTTCTTCACGATCGTCCCGGCGACGAAGATCGCCAGCGCGGTCTGCAGGAAGCCCTCGAGCTCGCTGAAGCCGCCGAAGTCGCCGAGCAGCATGTCGGAGAAGACCAGCTCGCCCAGGGGCGCGCCCAGCGCCACCCAGAAGGGGTTGAGCAGGGCGGCGAGCACGACGGCGATGAACGCGAAGTAGGACACCCCGATCTCGAACGGCCCGGCCTCCAGCGTGGGCACGATCTGGCAGACGAGGTCGCCGACGCCGTACAGCGTCATCGACAGGACGAGGATCATCAGCTTCTGCGAGGCGGACAGCTGGTCGCCGCCGGCGAGCCGGCCGCGGAAGTCGTTCGCGGTGTCGGGGAGGGACACGGTTCGTGCCTTTCGGGTGGGGTGCAGTGGGTGGGTGTTCACGGACGCAGGTGGAGCGCGTCGATCAGTTCGCCCATCTCCTCGACCACGAGGTCGGGGCGCTGGGGCGAGTCGGGGTCGGCGAGGATCGCGTCGAGCTCGGCGTCGGCGAGGCTGCCCCCGCGGACGATCACCGCCGTTCCGACGCCGGCGCCGCGGGCCGAGACGACGTCGTTGGCGGGCTTGTCGCCGACGAGGACCGCGCGCGCCGGGTCGACACCGAGCGCGCGGCACGCGGTGAGGGCGACGAGGGCGTCGGGCTTGCGGCGGCCGAGCTCGTCGGAGTAGACGCTGGCGCCGACCAGGTGGTCGAGGCCGTGGGCGGCGAGCTTCTCGCGCACGCTGCGCCCGCTGACGGTGTTGGACACGATCGCGATCGGTACGCCGGCCGAACGGGCGGCCACGCAGAGCTCGCGCACGCCGGGGCGCAGCGTCGAGACGGACTTGATCCGGCCCCACGCGACGCTGAGGGCGTGCGCCTCGGCGCGGAGCCAGGCACGCACGCCGGCGTGGTCGCCGACGACGCGCGCCTCGACCAGCGGCGCCGCCAGGCCGACCCAGTAGGTCGTCGGGTCGATCTCTGGCACGGCCCCGTCCTCGGCGTCGAGGCGGCGGTCCTTCTTCCACTGCTTGTGCGCGGCGACCGTCTCCCGCACCACGGCCTCGGCGTCCGCGTCGGACAGGTGCCAGCCGGCGCGGCGCAGGCCGGCGGCCAGGTCGTGGGCGAAGCCGCGCCGTCCCGCGGGGTCCTGCGTGGACGTCGAGATCACGCCACCGTGGTCGAGCAGGAGGGCGCTCGGCAGCTTGCTGTCCTCGACCGGTGCCGGCGCCGCCGGCGGGGCGAAGGCGCCGGGCCGGGTGGCGCGCAGGAGCGGGACGAGTCCCTCCGGCGTGGCGAACTCGCGGTCGGGGACGTCCGCGATCGCGAACGGGACCCGGTCGGTGGAGTGGTGCCGGGTGAGGATGACCGCCGCGGCGCCGGCACGGCGGGCGCAGGCGACGTCGCGGTCGAAGGTGTCGCCGACGTACCACGAGCGCGCGGCCGTGGTGCCCAGCGCGGCGGCGGCGAGCTCGATGATGTCGGGGTTCGGCTTGCGGATGCCGACCTCGTCGGAATAGACCTGCACACCGAAGTGCTCGGCGAGGCCGTGGCGCTCCATCAGCCGGCGGTGCGCGCGGCCGCCGTGGGCGTTCGAGACGATGCCGACCGGGATGTCGATCTCGGCGGCGAGGGCGAGCAGCTCGCGGATGCCGGGGCGTACGACGTGCTCGGAGACGGCGAGCGTGATCCACTCCTGCAGCTCCCCCGCCTCGCCGACGAGCACCTCGCGCTCGGCCGGCGGGAGCGGGGAGGCGTAGAAGTCCCGCCAGATCTCGCGGTGGGTCAGCTCGCGCGGGTGCGGGCGGCGGCTGGCGGCGTTCTTCCAGTCGCTGAGGGCCTTCTTGCCGCCCTGCAGCACGGGGACGAGCGCCTCCGGGTCGACGGCGTGTCCGGCGCGGGCCAGCACCTGCGCGACGTGCGCCGCGAACTCCGCCATCGCCTCCGGACGCTTGCGGGTCTCGAAGACGACGCCACCGAAGTCGAGGAGGAGGGCCTCGGGTCGGACGGTCAGGTCGGGCGCGGAAGTGGCGGTCACGGGCGATGAAGTTAGGAACGCGTCCGTACGCCGCGGGGCCTGTTGCGCATCGGGAAGGTGAACGGGAGACGAGCATCTGGAACGTTCCAGATCGCGGTAGGGCGACGCCTTGCGATCAGGAGTAGGAAAGGGGGGTGACCGCCTCCGACAGACCAGCCGCGCCGGCCAGGCGGCGACCGACGATCCTCGACGTCGCCGAGCGCGCCGGGGTCTCGAAGTCGCTCGTGTCGCTCGCACTGCGCGACGACCCCGGCGTCGGGGCGCGGACACGGGAGCGGATCCTGCGGGTGGCCGAGGAGATCGGCTACCGGCCGGACGTCCTCGCCCGCGCGCTGCGGGAGCGGCGCACGATGCGGCTCGGGGTGGCGCTGACCAGCCTCGACAACCCTTACCACACCGAGGTCGTGGGGGCCGTGGAGGAAGCCGCGGAGACGGCCGGCCTCAGCGTGCTCCTGGCGCACGGCAACCGCACGGGAGGACAGCTCAAGGAGCGGATCGACGCGCTCCTCGACCTCAACCTGGACGGCATCGTGGTGATCTCGTCGTGGGCCGACCCGGCCATGCTGCAGGCCGCCTCACGGCGCGCCCACGTCGTGATGATCGGCCGCTCCCTGGAGCCCGTGGAGGGCATCGACTCGGTCAACAACGACGACGAGGCGGGGGCGGCGCTGGCCGTCGGCCACCTCGCCGCGCGCGGGCACACGCGGATCCTCCATGTCACCTCGTCGGTGCGACCGGCCGGCCTCGCCCGGCGCCGCGGCTACGAGGACGCGATGCGCGCGCACGGGCTCGGGCCCCACACCCGCGTGCTCACCCGCGAGCGCGACGGCTCCCTCGACCCGGCGCTCGGGGACGCGCTGGCGGAGGGGTACGACGCGGTCTTCGCGCGCAACGACGTCGAGGCCTCCGACGTGCTCGACCACGCGTGGGACCACGGGATCGGCGTACCCGCCCAGCTCGCGGTGGTCGGCTACGACGACTCGATGCTGGCCCGCCGCGCCCGGCCACGGCTGACCAGCGTCCACCAGCCGCGCACGGCCATGGGCGCCCGCGCCGTCGAGATGCTCACCGAGCGCATCGGTGGCCGCACCGAGGACCGCCACGACGTGCTGTCCCCGCACCTGGTCGTGCGGGAGAGCGCTCCCGACGCCTGATAGATCTCAGGCCGACCGCAGGAGGTCGGCGGCCTCCCGCACCGCGGTCGGCGGACCCGCCAGCGACCAGGTGATCCCCCGGGCCTCGACGTGGGCGACGGCTCCCCCGGCCCCCTCGACGAGGGCGAAGCCCGGCATCCAGTCCCACTCCGCCGCGTCGTGCTGGCACCACAGGTCCAGGCGTCCGTCGGCGACCGCCGCCAGGTCCATCGACCCCGACCCGCCCGCGCGGACCACCTTGGCGGCGGCGGCCACCGAGCCGAACGGCTCGGCCACGTCGGCCGAGGCGAAGTAGCTGCGGTGCAGGTACGTCGTCAGCGAGCAGTCGGCCAGGCTGCGGTCCGCCAACCGGGCCACCGCCTCGCCGTTGCGGGCGGTCGGCAGGTCGCGCCCGCCCACCCAGACCTGGTCGTCGTGCGGGTGGTAGACCGCGCCGAGCACGACCTCCCCGCTCTCCTGGAGCGCCAGCGCGGAGCACCACCAGGTCAACCCGTTGACGAAGTTGTAGGTGCCGTCGACCGGGTCGACGAACCAGGTCCGACCGGTCGTCGCCTCACTCGCGGCCCCCTCCTCGCCCACCACGCCGTCACCGGGGCGGGCCTCGGCGAGCGCCGCGGCGACCAGCTCCTCCGCGGCGTGGTCCGCCGCGGTCACCAGGTCCCCGGCCGACGACTTCCGCCATCCCTCGACCCCGGCCTGCAGCATCTCGTGGGCCGTGCGGCCGGCCCGGCGGGCCAGCGTCGCGGCGAGGTCAACGTCGTTCATCGAAGGGTGCACGGGGTCAATGTAGGGGCGCCGGCCGCACCGACCCTTGGCCCGGGCGCGCAATGCCGCCGACTGCGCACGAGCTCAGGCGGTGGGGGTGATCAGGGCGACGCACTCGACGTGGTGCGTCATCGCAACAGCATCTGGGCTCCTGAGCGTGGGAGAAAATGTCTGGATCGCGTTGCTTGATCCGGCACAAAACCGCGGTTGACCTGCGGGTTCATGAGTGTCGGCGAGTTCGTCTGCAATTTCACCCGTGATGCGATTCGCGATTCGAACCGCGCCCAAAGTGCGCCCTCATTCGGGTGCTTCAGATGGCTTCATTCGACCGATCTCTCGGTCTTCCGCGAGCGCGGGTCCCGGGGATCGACGCCCTCCAGGACAACGCCCATGCTACCGCCGAATCAACCGTGAAGCACCCCGTAGGCGATCTGCCCCGCACTCCTGATCGGGGCGGGAACGAGCAGCCAGGCGGGGTGCCCGTCGTCAAGAAGACTGCTTGCCAGCCGGAGCCGCTGCTGGTCCTTGCGGGTCATCTGCTCGGCCAGCTCGAACGGGTCCGGGGCGAGTGCGCAGAGCAGTGCGAGGTCGCGGTAGTGACGCTCCGGGCCGGGTAGCGCCGTCGCTGCCGCCTTCCCGACGATCGCGGCCAGCAGTGAGGGCCTCGGGATCGTGCCGCGGCGCCCTTCATGAACGACGGTGACCAGCTCGGTGCGCCGGAGCGCCTGGGTGCCGCCGGGCACCTCGATGGTCCGTCCCGGCGGTGTCGTGGTCAGATCGGCCCGCTCCCCCAGCCCCTCGGGCGCAAGGACGTCGATCACCACCGGTCGCGGCTCGGCGGCCCGGATGTACCGGTGCGCGAGCCCGTCGGCGCTGATCGTCTGCAGCTCAAGACCCAATGCCTCGAGTCCGGCCACGACGCGGGTCAAGGCGTGGGGCGCAGCCCGGACGTCCGCGATCACGTCGCCGTCCTGGCTGATCTGCGGCGGCACCTGACCGTTCTCGATCGCATGGAGCAACACCATCTGACCGCCAATCAGCGCCCACGGGACGTCGAGCTCGTCGCCGAGGTCGAGGAGCGTGTGCCACAACTGGTCGACCGGCGGCGGCAAGGCGGGCAGCTCGACCACCGCGGTCATCCGAGGGCTCGATCGCGTTGCCATTCGGCGAGCAGCTCATCCAGCCGCGCAGCACCCGCGGCGACGGCCCGCGGCTCCGCCGCATCGAGGAGATCGGCCGCCAACACGGCGTCGCCGACTTCCCCCTGTTCGGAGGCGGCGTCGACGAAGGGCCAGACCTCGTTCGGGAGGCGGATCCTCAGATTGGCCTCCGGCCCCTCCCTCAGCGCCAGGGATCTCTCGAGGTCGGGCCACCGTTCCTCAGCGACGTAGAACTCCGGAACCGGCTCCGCAAGAGCGACGAGATCGAACCCGCGATCGACCGCCGCGAGCGGCCCGACGGCAAGCACGCCGTTGACGCGGCCCAGCCGGTCGATGGCTGCCGGGTGGGCGACAACATCGAGCACCCGACTCCGCGCTCGCAGCGCCGCCCGCCAGTTGTCCACTTTCGGCGCGACCAGGTCGGCGAGATACCGGCGTACCTGCGACCGCGCGGAGTCCGAAAGCCACGCCGCCCGTCCACCATCGAGAAGGTCGAGAACCGCCCACGCCCGCTTCGGCGCCAGCGGCCGGCCTGGGCCACGGCGATTGCCCACGAGCCGCGCCACATCCTCGGCCGGAATCAGCCACTGGTTCCCAAGGCGACGGCCCCGCAGATCGCCCGAGCGAAGCAACTGCCGGACCCGAGAGGCGTTGATCCCGAGGCGGCGTGCTGCCTCCTTGACGTCGACCTCCACCGGCACAACCTCCTTTCGGAAAACCTATCGTTCTCGATAGGTTTCGCGCCAGGACTGACGGCGTTTCGGCCGCGCCTGGCCAGCCGCGACAATCACCTACACGGGTCATTCGCGACGCCTCGAGGTTCCCGCCGCTGACCCGGCAAATGCGACCACGGCATTGCCGCTCTCCCACGGGGCGATGCCCCCGCGCCGGTTCGGCGGGCGACCGCCAAGCTCATCGCCAGTGGCGCGGTAGACAGATCCGTCGCATGTTCGCGCATAAGGTCCGACCTCCGAACCACCGGGGACGCGTCCACCACTGACGCAACACGTCGCGAGCGGCCTGTCCGGACGACCCACCTGCCATGATGTACGCGTGGGTGCGAACAGGAGCCACTTGCAGGGAGGTCTCTGGCGTGGAGGTAGTCCGAGAAAATGCGTCTCATGGAACGCTGAGTTGGGCCGACGATAGCGCGTGACGTCCTTCTTCTCTCAAGTCCGACTGCACCTGGTCGATGGTCGTCGAGCGGGCCAAGGCTCAATAGCAGTATTGAAGGAATCACTGCCGGAGGCCTCGGGCATCTATGTCTGGACTCGGCGCGTCGATGACGACACGACCGGACTAACTCCTCAACAGCGCCTTCGAGCCATGCAGGCACGCTTGCAGACGACCAGGGACAAGCGTCCAGAGGCAGGGCGCTTGGGACGCTACCGGCGAGTGCAAATCTTCGACGATCCATCGCCGCTTACATCAAGTAGCCACGCACGCCTGGACAAACTGGTGTCTGCAGGAGCCTCAGAGTTGAGCTGGATCTTACTTGCCACATCGCTCTTTCAACGCCCACTTTATGTTGGGAAGGCGCTCAACTTCAAGAACCGCATACCAGCTCATTTCAATTATGAGACGCGATTTGCAAAGGATCTCCAGGCGGACGGCTTCGACATCAATGACTGCTTGGTCACACTTCTTGCAATCATGCATCCACCAGACGGCTTGACACTGCACCCGCCGGGTACGAAGGGCGATGAAACGGACCTTCAGATCAGCCTTGCCGAATCGCTCGTCATTCGAGCGGCGCAACCGGTTTACAACGTAAGGATGGACTAGATGTCGGACCTGAAGCTCATGGCTGGTACCCCTGGCGTCACATGGACCCGACCATTTGTTTACACGGCCGGACATTACAACTTCGCAGGCCAGCTCATTCCCTACTACTCGGCAACAATGACTGTGACCGAGGCACTTCGAGACCTGGTACTCGCCCACCAGTTGCCCGTCAATGCAGACGATCCCGTCCGGCTCGATGAGTTGATGCAGCGGGTACTTGACGACGAACGCGCTGGCGCAGACATCGTCGACTACCTTAGACGACCCGGACGCATCAAGTTCTTCAACAGCCTGACTGTGGTACTACTTCCAACTTCTACCGACGGGCGCCCGCAGGATGAATTCGGTCCACCCCTTGAGGCGCCGTCAAGCTTCGACCTAGAGGACGACAGCTATATCGTTCGGCGCGCCGGCGGTGTGATCATCCGTGAACTAAAGGGTGGCGGAGTCGGGCACATGCTCTGGCAACCCGACACTGTCAGAGCGGTAATCATTGATGGGCAGCACCGTTTCGCTGCGATGCGCAACCTCCATGGCAGGGCCCCGCAGATCCTTGAGGCCGACCAGAGTCGAATTCCAGTGTTAATTGTTGCACCGACCGAGGAGTTGGGATTTCGCGCGCCGGGCGGCGCACCAAAGTCCATAATTGCAACCAGCCGGTCCATCTTTACCGACATTAACAAGAATGCAAAGCGTGTAGGTAGCGAGCGGCAATACCTTCTGGATGACGTCAGCTTTTCGGCAGTCGCTATGAGACGTGTCTTGACCGACGGCATCGGCGGCTCGTTCTCGTCCGCGGCACACTCCAATCCCTCGCGAATCCCACTGGCCTCCATCGACTGGACACGCTCAGAACGTTCTCGGTTCGACGACCTGGAATGGCCCGCAATCTCGACGGTCCGAGCCCTGCATCAACTCGTCGTTCAAAGTATGGAAAAGGTCCCCGGGGAACAAGACTGGAACCGATGGCGGACCTGGATAAACTGGGTCGATGATGAACTCGCACCTTCGGCACCGTGGATCCGGCGGAACCTCATCGAGCGGCTGTCCGGCGCGGAGGATCGTGAGGACGCCTTCGTGCTCACCTCCGACGAGTTCGAAGCAGCAGTTGCTGCGTTCCCGGACACGCGCGGGCAGATTGTCGCCCTGCCCCTGACCCGACTTGCCCCCTACGCTCAAATGATCAGCGACCTGGAAGAAGACGGGCTCCTCGGCGCGCAGGACGAACTCTGGCTGGGGCAGGACGACCGAGGACGCCAGGCCTACATATCTCGATATGGCAACGACAACCTCGCCGAGCGCGCGGCTTCGGTCGCGCGCGAGGTCAAGTCGTCCTATCGGCTGGCCTATCAAGTGGTCTTCCAACGCGGATTTGTGATCGCCGCGAGAGAGATCTACGACGCCCGAGTCGGTCTCGCGGAACATTGGGGCCTCGGGGACCCGTCGGGCGCTGACGTGCTGCTGCATTGGATTGAACTCTTCAATGAACGAGTAGCGCCGCTCCTCAACGACGAGGACTTCTGGCGGGGAACGGCGATCGCGGCCGATGGTTCTCTCGACTATGTCCAGATTCCTATGCACGGCGTCGCCGGGCTGGTTCTTCTACTGACCGTGCACGAATGGACCAGCGTGTATGAACGCCCAGATGACCCTCGTGAGCCCGGCGAGGAAGCGCGCGGTTTCGAGCGGTATCTTCGGCGTCAGCCGGACGCAGATCCGTTCGCCGGTACAGAAGTTCACGAGACCGACGGAGACGGCGACGACGACGGCTTTGATGCCTACCCAGACAGCGATCGCGGACTGCGCCTTCTCGACGATGATCCGTACCGATCGCCGGACGATGACCTGGGGGTCCTTGCGGCAGCCGCATGGGGAGACCTTCTAAATATCCGCCGCGGACCCGCCCCTGGGATTGTGCCGGCGCTTCTTCGCCTTGCTACGAGGTGGTACCGCGACTCGCTTCGTCGGTACGCCGGGGCCGTCCACCAGGCTGCAGCCGGGACCGATCCGGACTCCGACACGGTTGCGGAAATGGTCCTGGCGCTCGGTGCTCGACGGCTCGGCGGCGCTACCCGACCCACGGAAGACGCTTAACCTCTTGGGTCCCGGATGTGGGCACCCGCGCGCGTGAGCACCTCGCACACTACGAACCGTGGCGCTGAGGAATCTGGCAGCACACTCGCGGGAGACCATGCGGCTCTCACACATCGACCGGGTCACCGGCGAGCCTGCGCCGCTACGAGCACCCGCCCCCGGGGGCGCTGATCCACGTCAACGTCACCAAGTTCGCCAACATCCCCGATGGCGGCGGCCACCGTTTCGTGGGCCGCCAGCACGGACGAGCCAACGGCATCGCCACCGCACATCGGACCGGCGCCGTAGGCAGGCTCTCACGGCCCGTGATCGGCACCAGCTTCGTGCACACGGTGATCGATGACCACTCCCGGACGGCCTACGCCGAGATCTGCGTCGACGAGAGCGCCGCGACCGCGATCGGGGGCCCGCAACGAGCTGTGGCTTGGTTCGCCGACCTCGGCGTACCGGTCCTGCGCTTGGCGCGACGCGTGCGCAGAATTTGCGATCACACCGAAGCGGACTCGGCCCTACCGGCCGCAATCCAACGGGAAGATCGAACGCTTCCACCGCGCTTCGCGCTGACCCGGACGAGGATCGGCGGGAACTCGCGCAACTGGCTGTTGGTGAAGGTCGACGACGACGCAGCCGACCGACAGCATGACCTAACGTCCACTCGAAACGAGTCGGTGATTTCAGGCAAGAGGAACGACGACTTCGCGGCGGACCCAGAGTAGTCAAGTCACCACCGATCGCCCCTCCGGCCGGCGGTGGTTCGGGCAAGACAATCGCGAACTCCGCAACGGCGGTGACGGGCCGCAACCTGTGGGCGGCTCACCTAGAACAACGACCGGGCAAGTCTGGCTGCGCACACTCTGTCCGTCAGGTACTCGGGCACCCGCAATGCGGTTGCCGCCTTCGAGCGTCAGGCGCTGGCCACAGGCGCGGCGAGCCATCAGGATCCCTTCTCGCGCAACCAAACATCGGCACCAGCTCCTCAAGAGCCCAGAAGGAACTGATACACATTGGCCATGCCAGCACGAGCGAACCGCAAGTGGTCGCGCGAAGAGACCGTCATCGCCTTCGATGTCTTCCAGCAGCACGGACCTGCAAACAAAGCAAGTAGCGAGGTCGTCGAGTTGAGCAACACGCTTCGCACCTTGGCAGAGGACCGGGGCGAGGAGATCACGGACAACTTCCGCAATCCGGCGGGCTGCGCAATGAAGTTGGGTCACTTCCTGTTTGTGACAACGGACGGGAAGCAAGGACTGTCAGGGCACGGCGCCATGGACCGCGAGGTGGTGTTCCGGTTCCGACACGATCCTCTCGGTCTCGAACTCGCTGCTGCTGCCGCGAAGGGCGGGGAGGCGCTTGCGCCGCAGGAACTGCCGGTCGAGCTTCCCGCGGGTTACTGCACCGACGATCTGGCAGCTACACCAGACACGACTCTCAAACTGGTCTCCACGCCACAGATCGCCGGGACACCGATCGTTCAGCCAGCCCTCAAGCCGTTGGGCGAGATGTTGAAGAACGATGCTCCGTTCACAATTCCGCGATACCAAAGGTCGTATTCATGGACCGAAGACGAGGTCATTGATCTCGCCAGGGACGTCCGGTCACTTGCTGTCGGCGTGAGCAAGGGGGAGACCCCACAGCACTTTTTCGGCGGCGTCGTACTCGTCCAAGACCCTGCGATGGGTGGCTGGAATGTTATCGACGGTCAACAGCGGCTAACGACCTTTCTGATCACCACCGCGCTGCTCGCCGCAGCCTTCGACGAGCTCGCCTACCGCGCGAAGGCGGCTGGAGACAATGCCACCAGCACGGCAGCGACACGCAACGGCGCGCGCTTGCGCGAAGACTTCGTTTGGATCAACAAGTCAGATCCGCTAACTGGCGCGCTGGACGAGTGGCCGCGCCTCTCGCCAACCCCGATCGACCACGTCGTCTTCCAGAAGCTCCTCAAGGGTGAGGCGTTCAGGCCCACTCGCGACAGCCACGAACTCCTCCACACGGCGCGCGAGCTCCTCTGGAAGGAACTGTTCAGCCCAGTCTTCGCGGAGGGAGCGAGCGAATCGTCGCGACTGCGGGCACTTCTCACTATCCAGTACGCCCTCTTCAACTCCTCCATCGTTATCCAGTTAACGGCGTCGAGCCTGCAGACGGCGTACAAGTTGTTCATGGTCCTAAACGACCGAGGGATGCAGCTTTCGGAAGGCGACCTACTTCGAGCCGAATCGCTAGAGGCTCTCGAAGGCCACCCGCCCGAGCAGACCCTGGCGGCTGCGGCGTGGGACGAGATCTTAAGTTTCCGGGCTTCTACAGTGCAGGGGTTCCTCCGCGCCTTCTACCCAAGCGTGGTCGGCGACCGAGCCGACATCTGGGAGCTCGTTCGGGATTACCGCGTCAATGTGCTGAAGTTGACGTCCACCGCCCTCAACGCAGCACAAGCCGCCGACCTTCGCAACCTGGTTGAGCAGATGCGCGACGAGATCGTCCTCTTCGATCGAATCAATCGCGCTGAGTGGCCCTACGCATCAAGTTCGCTGAGTATCGGACAGACGGTCCGAATCCGACGCCTGGTCAAGACGCTCAAGCACGAGCTCGCGCACCCACTGCTTCTCGCGGGGGCAGCGAAGATGAGCGAGAAGCAGTTCCTTGACTTGGTGATCACGTTGGAGCGGTTCGCGTTCCGTTTCAAGAACGTCGGTGGCGGGCATCCCGACGCAGCCGCCCGTGTCTACTACCCCGCGGCGCGCGGCATACGAACGGATGCGAAGTGGAAACTCGACGCGTTGCGGAGCAAGCTCCATGATCTTGCCCACTCGACGCTCCCAGATAGCGAACTCGAGGAGGCACTCGCCCGGCAACTTCGCTACGACAAGGCGGGCCAGCGGAACAACGTGCGCTGGTTCCTAGCCGGTCTGGAAGACTTCCACGGCTGGCTGACGACAAAGGGAAAGCGAGACACCGTGCCATCCCCTGACACGACCTCAGTTGTCGACGCCGATGCCGCAACCATCGACCACATCTATCCGCAGAACGCGGACAAGGCTGACGTCGATGACGCCTTGGAGCCGTTGAAGCATCGGGTCGGAAATCTCGCGCTGCTCGAGGCGAAGGACAACTCAATCGCGGGAAACACGATGTTCAACAAGAAGAAGCTCATTTACGAGAAATCCGCCGTCCGAGAGACGTCAGCGCTCGCCAGCAAGAAGAGTTGGACCGCCGTCCACGTTGTCAAACGCGAATCCGACCTGATCACCAAGGCGCTCTCCCTGCTAGATCTGTAAAGCGCGCGTCAGGCGCGCGGATCATTGTGTCCCGCCATTGACACGGCGGGCGCACAAGGTCCATAGGAGCCGCCCCCTTGGAGCGATCTCGAGACCACTCGCCTCGACCGTCTTCACCTCGTGGACGCGTGGTCGCGGTGTCGTAGCCCCTGACTTCAGCTCCGTGGTGTCCGCTGTTCTGCGGGACTCGCGGCGCCTCCGCAGGTACATGAAACCCCGTCGAACCGACGGACAGGATCCTGCAAGAAACCGATCCCGCCGGGCCGAGCGTCGAGCATGTCGGGGGTATCCGATACACAATCGCTGACTCACAGGGAGGGTGAACAGTGGCTACCACCGGCTACATCGAGTTTGAAGACCGCGCACCTCAGACCTGGGGTGATGCCTTTCCGTGGCTCGCCGGCGCCGCCGGCAGCGGCGCCGCGCCATGGTGGAGGCTGCCAATCGGCGATGCAACACCGGCTCAGCGGGGGCAGTTTCTGGCGCAGATCGCCGAATTGGCGATGCAGCGATTGACCCGATGGTCCATCGGCCAGATCTTCCCGGGTCTCCCAGCGGAGCTTGACCTTCAAACCCTGGATGGCTTGCCCCGACGCGCCGCGCTGGTCCTCCGTCGCAACCGATGCGAGTCGACCGCGGACCTGATGGGTGTGCAGCTCGATGACCTGCTGGGCTGGTGGCAGATGGGCGTCGGCACGACGGACGCCCTGCTCCAACTGTTGGCGGGACTCTCGACCTCGGCACCGACCCCTCGCGTGACGAGCGGTCCGAGGCGGTCGGTCGATGCGAACCCGACACCGGACGACGCATCACAGGGCAGCGACCAGCCCGACCAGACAGACGAGACGCCACCCTCCGATGGACAGAGGTCTCCCGCAGATCTCGCCGAGGGCGACGGACTGCCGCAAACATTCGATTCCGACGAACTGCATCAAGCGTTCGATGACTTCCTCAGCCGGATCGATGACCCCACTCCGTCGAGCGAACCGCTGACCGGTGAATCGTCCGCGCCAGCGTGGCGGGCGGAGGGCGGGTTCGGGAAGGCGAAGGAGACGGTCAAGTCCGACCGGTCAGGCGAGACAGACGCTTTGCCCCGTTGGTGCGACGTCTTTCCGTGGATCCCCGAAGCGTCCCAGATCACAACGTTGCCGTGGTGGGATCTCCCCATTGGCCACCCCACCTCCCGGGAGCGCCGTGAGGGCACTGGCCGAATCGCCAAGATGGCGATGGAACGGCTGGATCACTGGACAGTCGCGCAGCTCTATCCGAGCATTCCGGCGGACCTCGATCTCACCGAGGTAGGGAGCCTTCCTACGCGGGCAGTCAACGCGCTCACACGGCACCATTGCGCTCGCTCGAGCAGCCTCGCTCACGTCACCGTCCGGGAGATGCTCGAGTGGCGTGCAGTGGGTGTCGGCACCGTCGAGGCGATCCTTCGGGTACTGGTCGAACTTGCGGTCGAGCCCCCAACTTCGGATGCCCTGACATTGCACGTTGCGACGCAGACCCCCATCGGCGGCCACACCGACGCCGTTCGGTTGCCCAACTGGGTGGCTTCTCTCGTTGAGGACTTGGGGATCATCGCGACCTGGTTCGGAACCGTCGGGCACCCGAGTCAGCCGCTGCTGGGGAATGAGCTTCCTCCATCGACACCAGCCGACGTCGTGAAGGCGCACCTGCGAGTTCGCGAGCTCACGCCTGGTGACATCCTCACAACGGCCGAGGTTGAACTCGATATCGCAGCCCATTTCGACGCTGCCCTCGAACTCCTGGAGCCGCGTGCCTGCGAGGTCCTCAGGGCACGGCTGTTCGCGGACGAGCCCGCGACGCTAGACGAGATCGGGCGCCGGCAAGGAGTGACGAGGGAACGAATCCGCCAGATCGAGGGCAAAGCACGCGGGACCTTGTTGTCGTCCATGACCGAGGAAGGACCGATCGCCGCGGTCGCGGAAGCGGCGCGAAGCATCATCGGTACGATCCGTCCTCTCGACGACCTGCTCACGCTGATTCCAGCACTGGGTCGCACCGTGGAGTTGGCTGGCCAGCCTGCGTGGCGAGTGCTGGACCGCCTGGACGATGTCTACGAGATTGAAGAGGGGTGGTGCGTCGTGCCCACCCTCACGGCTGCTGCGGAGGCGACCGCAGCCCAGCTTCAGGAACGGGCCGACCAGTACGGCGTTGTGCGCCTAGAGGAACTCGACCTCGTCGAGGGCGCCGACCCCGCCGCGCGCGCCTCTTCAACGCTGCGCTGGATCACCGAACGTGGCTATTTGGTCGACCGCGGACACGTCCTGACCCGCACGGGGTCGGTGAATGACTATGCCGCGGCGATCCTGTCCATGCAGGGCGAACCTATGAGCGCTCAGCAGATCGTCGATCGATTCCAGGTTGAGCGCTCGACCAATTCATTGAAGAACGCCCTCAGCATCGACGATCGCTTCGAGCGAGTCGATCGTGACAGCTGGGCCCTCCGCGAGTGGGGCATGGAGGCGTACGGGAGCATTCGGTCCGTGATCCGCAGGGAGCTAGCTCAGGCTGGCGGCGCCATCGGAATCGATGCGCTGGTGGAGCGCATTACGGGCAGGTACTCCGTGTCGGCAAGCAGCGTGATCGCGTATGCCAGCAACGCGCCGTTCGAACTCCGTGGTGGGACCGTGCGCGCGGCCGGCACGTCCCGTGAAGCACGGAAGACTCCCGAGCAGACTTCACGCTTGTACCGCCGCCCGAACGCGTGGATCTATCGTGTTCGAGTGACCCACGACCACCTACGAGGCAGTGGATCGACGGCACCTGTTGCAGTCACCAGCCTTCTCGGGATGGAACAGGGCGACAAGGCGCTACTGCGCTCGCGGCTGGGCGACCAGGCCATCCACTGGAGCGGGTTCCAGCCGGCGTTCGGCACGATCCGCCGCTTCCTCGTGGACGCCGACGTCGCAGCAGGAACCGAGGTCTTCCTGGTGATCGGTGATGATCGAACCTTCGACGTCGAGGTGATCGAGGGCCCGGATGGCAATGCACTTCAGTCGGCGCTGAGGTTGGTGGGCGCTCCGGAAGAGACGTCGAGTGAGGCTGCTCGCGCTTCCCTGGCTACTGCCATCCGGCTTCCCACCGCCACGCCCATCGTGAGCATCATCGGGGCATACCGTGACCGTGGAGATAGCGATGTGGCCGAGCTGCTGACGGGCGTTCGCCGAAGTCTTGCCGCAGCGGACGGGACACCAGCGGCCGTGGAAGAGCCCGCGGTCAACGACATCATGGATCTCCTGTGACCGATCAGCCGGTACCCACGGGGCTACGCGGGCTCCCGATCAGATCGCGCTATCGATCAAGTGTTGGAGACGTCGTTCAGGACTTCTACGTCCCGATGTTCCAGGTTGCCACCAGCTATAGCCGCGCTGTGGGGTACTTCACCTCGACCAGCCTGGCACTCTACGCCCGCGGGCTCGAGACCTTCGCCGAGCGCGGCGGGACCATGCGATTGATCGCATCACCTCAGCTCACTGAGGACGACTTGCTCGACATCGAGCGCGGCTATGACCTGCGGGCGGTCCTCTCTCGAGCCACCGAGCGCGTGCTTGAGGCCGAAGAGCACCCGGCTGTGCTGGACGGCCTGGGCCTGCTGGGCCGGCTCATCGCCGAGGGCCGGCTCGACATCAAGCTCGCATTCGTCAACCGGCAAGGACATATCGGGATCTACCACGAGAAGCTCGGCATCTTTCGCGATGCGGTGGGCGACCTCGTGGCATTCACCGGCAGCAGCAACGAAACCCACGGCGGGCTCGCGGCCAACTTCGAGTCAGTCGAGGTCTACCGCGGTTGGATCGATGGTGATGGCGTTCGAGCGATCAACCTCGAAGAGGACTTCGAGCAGCTGTGGACAGACCAGACGCCTGGGCTCAGCATCGAGGACTTCCCCGACGTCGCTCGGGAGCGCCTCATCAATCTCGGCCAAGAGCGAACGAATGTCCTGTCCGCCCAGGACGACGCGCTAGCCACATCAGCGACCCCTGCGGACGAGGCTGCGCGCCTGGCTATCCCCGATTGGCTGACCGTACGCGGCTATCAGCGCGACGCCATCGAAGCGTGGCTGGGAAACCGAGGGCGCGGCATCCTCAAGATGGCGACTGGCACCGGAAAGACCAAGACATCGATGGTCGCAGCTACCAAGCTGGCTGGGGTGCTTCAGCAACGCGAGGAGCCATTGGTGATCCTCATTCTGGCGCCGCTCCAGCACCTGGTCGACCAGTGGCTGTCCGAAGTCGAAGGCTTCGGCCTCCGACCGATTCCGGTATACGAGTCCAGCCAGCGGTGGCTTCCGATGGTCGAGGAACAACTTGCACAGAGTCGCCTTGGACAACGCCCAGTGGTCGCGATGGTCGCTACGAATGCGTCGTTCGCCGGCGCAAAGTTCCAGGCAATCCTGTCCCGCATCACTCAGCCAATGCTGGTCATCGCGGACGAGGCACACAATCTAGGGTCCTCACGCTACCGGTCCGCCCTACCAGCGAATGCGACGTACCGGTTGGCGCTCTCCGCCACACCGGAGCGATGGTTTGACGACGAGGGCACCGACTCGCTCATCGAGTACTTCGGCCCCATCATGTACGAACTCGGCCTCGGTACCGCAATCGAAATGGGAGCGCTCTGCCGATACGTTTACCGTCCCCGCCTCGTCGAACTCAATGATGGCGAGACCCAGTTGTACGTCGACCTGTCCGCGCAGATCGCGGCGTGCATCGCGAACGGCGAGGAGCTCAAGGACGCAGATCCAAACTCTCCGCTCGGACAGCTACTACGAAAGCGATCCGGAGTACTCGGGCACGCCGCTGGCAAGCTGGGGATGCTTCGCGACGACCTCGCAAACCGTTCGGACGCCTGGTTCCAGCTGGTGTACTGCGCCGAGGGGACGCGCCCCGCCCCTGCGGGTGAGCCCCCAGGACCCAACCAGCTTCGGGAGGTGATGGACGTGGCGGGCAACCAGTTGGGGCTTGCTGCCCACTCCTACATATCCGAAACCCCCCGTGCCGATCGGAAGACGCTGCTCCGGCGCTTTGGAACCGGAGACGATCTCCGCTTGCTGGTCGCGATGCGGTGCTTGGATGAGGGTGTCGACATTCCCGATGCGCGGATCGGTTACCTGCTGGCTAGCAGCAGTAATCCCCGCCAGTTCATCCAGCGGCGGGGCCGGCTACTTCGTCGGGCGGACGGCAAGGTCCATGCGGAGATCCTTGACTATCTGGCGGTGCCACCGGACGGTGCTCCGGTCAACTTCGAACTGGAGCGACGACTCCTGGCGCGGGAGCTTGAACGGGCAAATGAGTTCGGCAAACTCGCCGAGAACTACGAGGCCACGTTGGAGTTGCTGCGCCCGTTGAAGGACCGATATCAGCTCATGCATCTCTAGGCAAGAAGGACGGATGGAACAAGTGGGAGGAAAGACCGAGTGAGCGGCACAGATCGCACGGAGGAGCAGGTGGTCCTGGCACTCACTGCCGAGGAGCGCGCGCTGCTCAAGCGAGTCTTGGAGATCGAGCGAGCCAAGCTTCACGTCAGTCGCTATGAGGCGACCGACGACTTGCTCGCCGCGGTGAAGGAGATCATGCCGTGAGACTGCACTCGATCGCTCTTACGAACTTCCGGCAGTTCAAGGGCGAGCAACGTTTCGACCTGCGCTCCGACGCTCTGAAGCCGGTGTCGCTGCTCTTCGGCGCCAATGGGGCTGGAAAGACGACCCTGCTCAACGCCTTCACCTGGGGTCTCTACGGATCGCTGTCGGCTGACGTCGAGCACCAGGAGCGGCTGGTGACGGACAGCGTGTGGCGCGCCACGGCCACCGGTGCGTCCGCAGAGGTGAGCGTTGAGATCGTCTTCGACCATGAGGGCGCGACCTACCGGGTGCTTCGTAGGGCGAGCATCCGCAAGGAGGGCGACCACCAGGGCAAGGCTTCTCCAGAGGTGCAGCTCTGGACGACGAAGGCTGACGGTTCCTCAGAGATCGTCGGCGCACCCCAGGAACGGATCCTGTCGTTCCTCCCTCGCAACATCAGCCGGTTCTTCTTCTTCAACGGAGAGCGCATCGAGAAGCTGGTGGAGAAGAGCGCCTACAGCGAGGTACAGCAGGACATCAAGGTTCTGCTGCGCTTGGAGCAGGTCGAGCGCGCTCTGGATCACCTGCCCAAGGTCGACCGCAAGCTGACGGCAGACATTCGCAAGCACGGTGGCGACAAGGCGAGTGAGATTCAGATTGCCATCGACCAGCTCCGGGAGCGCGAGTCGGATCTCCGCGACGAGCAGAAGTTCCTGGAGGGCGACCTTGCCACGCTCAACGAGGAGCGGGAGAGCGTGATGGATCTGCTTCGGCAGCACGATGAGACGGCGCCCATCCAGCAACAAAAGGACGCTGCCGACAGGGAGCTGTCGGTTACGCGCGTGGCGTTGGAGAGTGCGCTCAGTGAGCGCGCGAACCTGATTGCGACTCGGGGATTCCTGGCCTTCACTGACGAGCTGGGTGAGGCGACCAGCAAGATGGCGGAGGCCCTGTACGAGAAGGGCGCTCTCCCTGCGCCGCTGAAGCGAGAGTTCGTCGACCAGCTGCTCGATGAGGGCACTTGCATCTGCGGCACGGCGCTGGCAGAGCACAGCGCGCCGTGGCAGCACGTCACCGAGTGGCGGCAGCGTGCGGGGCTGCAGGCGGTGGAGACCGCGTGGCAAAGGCTGAGCGGACAGATCGCCCCGATCGCCTCGGCCAGGTCGGACCTGCAGGTCGGGCTCGGGACGGTGATGAAGCGGATCGGTGACCTTCGGGACCGAATTGCCGAGCT
The DNA here is from genome assembly GCF_040191335.1 of Nocardioides sp. YIM 152588. Taxonomy (NCBI): domain Bacteria; kingdom Bacillati; phylum Actinomycetota; class Actinomycetes; order Propionibacteriales; family Nocardioidaceae; genus Nocardioides; species Nocardioides sp. YIM 152588. The sequence continues at coordinate 115,011 of NZ_JBEGDJ010000008.1, forward strand.
CGAGGAGGTTGCGTCGGAGCTGGAGGGGAAGCTGCGTGACAGCCGCCGGGACGACGCTCAGGCCCTCGTGTCCAAGCGCATCGATCTCGAGAATCGGCACGGCGAGAAGCAGCGGCGCATCGGGGGTGTGGCGAACGAGCTGGAGCGAATCACCCGCGACATCGACCAGAAGGTGAAGGAGCGCAAGAGCGCCGAGGTCACCGATGACCTTGCCGCGAAGGCACGGGCGCGCTCGGACATGGTTCAGAACGTGCGCAAGGCGCTCTCGGAGATTTTGGAGATTCGCTCCGAGCGAATGCGGCAGCGGCTCGACGCGGAGTTGAAATCGGTCTACAAGAGCATCACATACAAGAACTATGTTCCGGCGCTCAGCGAGTCCTTTGAGCTGACCCTCCATACCAACGTCGATGGCGTCCAGCTGCCGGTTGGCAAGTCGACTGGTGAGAACCAGATCCTGAGCCTGAGCTTCGTCGCGGCGGTGTCCAAGCTCGCGCGGGAGATCCACAAGGAGAGCCGGGCCGAGGGCGAGGCCACCGAGGACGCCGGTACATACCCGATCGTCATGGACGCGGCTTTCGGGTCGCTCGATGAGAACTACCAGGAGGCGGTGGCCCGCGCCTTGGCCCAGATGGCCCCGCAACTCGTCGTGTTGGTCAGCAAGAGCCAGGGTCTCGGGAAGGTGGTCTCGGAGCTCACGCCGTTTGTGAGTCATCTTGGCGTCATTGAGGCCCACAGCAGCCTTCCGGGCGCAACCGACGAGGACATCGAGCTTCGCGGTTTCGAGCACCCGTATATCCGCCACGCCGAGACTGACTACGCGCTGCTCAAGGAGATTCTGTGATCACACCATCGACCGACGTTCGTGTCCGCCGTCCGCAGGAGCACGAGCGCCTCATGGTGGAGCTCCGGGACGAGGGTGGATTTGGGACGTTCCGTGACATCTTGCTGCTCGGAGCTGCAGTGGGTTACCGCTTCAGCAGGCGGGTCGGGTTTTCCGAGAAGGCGGGTGACACGATTCGCTACGAGACTATGACCGCGCCGGCGTTCAGTGAGGCGCTCATCAACATGATCGCCGCGAACGTCGTCACCGACGATCCTGAGATCATGGATGGGGAGCGGATCCAGGAGCGCATCGTCATCTTCGAAGAGTTTGCCAATGGCGGACTGGAGTACATTCAAGAGCAGGTCAACGTACGACACCAGCCTGCAGCGCTGGTCGTCGGTGATCTGGTGGCCGAAGCCCTGAGCGGCAGCGGGGGAGCCACGGCTGCCTCGGTCGAGGAACTGCTCGGCGGAGTCAGCTGGTAACCCCTCGGGTGGATGGCCCCTCGTCCGTGTGACGGGGGGCCATGGGGTATGCAAGACGCATCGCTAGGCTCGCTTGAGGCGATGCCCCTGCAGGTGCACTCCAGCTGCTTCGAGCGTGGACTGCCAACCCTTCTGAGTTCCGATTCGTTCCGGATGGGCGTAGAGGTTCGCGCGGATCTCTGACCGGGTGAGGCGTTCGTAGAGTTGCCGACGGGGGTGCTCAGCTCCAACGAACTCTTCCTTGCGGTGCAGCAGGGGCGGGTTGTCGGATTGGCTGTAGTCGCGCCAATCGACAGTGAGTTTGCGGAGGTTGACGGTGATGGCTGACCGGAGCGTCGGATGGGGGTCACGCTCGAAGGTCGGGTAGGTGAGGTAGGAAACCTGCGGCTCGGTCACGGATAGTTTGACGAGGTTGGCGCTCGGGATCGTACCGGCGAGGGCGCGCGCGCATCCCTCGTAGACCTGGAGTACTGGGGGGATCTCGGCGATCGCAGATCGGTGGACGTAGAGCGCGCTTGGTGTCTGCTTTCCGATCTTTGAGCTTCGTGCGTTGACGTACAGCATTGCCTGGTCGCCGCAGGCGAGAAGCAGTCGATCGGCTTGGCGGCAGGCGTCCTGGTAGGTCCCGAAGAGGCTGCGGATGTCCGTGGTGAGTGATTTGTCGAGTTGGCTGAATCTGGGTCGTCGACCGAATCGGGAGAGTGCGATATAGATGAGCAGCTCGGCCCGGCGATGGGCGCTAACACGCTCCCAGTACTCGTCGGTCGTGACCTGGCGGATGAGGCGCTGAGCTCGTCCGACGCTTCCAACGGCTTCGACGATCCCCGTGACAGCCCCGGGTTCAAGTTCACCTTGCTTCGGTGCGCGAGCGTGTCGCTGCATGAACTCAAGGAGTGGGGCGATAGCAGCTTCATTGGCGTCGTACTGGGCTTGTGGGTCGATGGTGATGCGCGGGCGGTAGGTGTAGACGCGGGAGGCGAGGAAGCTCTGTGCGGCTGCTTCGTCTCGGAAGAGGTAGAAGATGCCTGGGGCTGCGGCGTGCGGTCGGACTCCGACCGTCTGCTGGATCCACTCGGCGAGTTCGTTCTGCTCGTAGAACTTCTGGAACGTGCCTGTCCGCGTTACCAACCCGTCTCCGAGGGGGCGGCCGGAGAGGTCTCGGGCATCCCAGGTCATTCTGGCCGACACTATGAGGAGGTCTTGCGCCAGCGCCCATGCGGCGCGGAGAACGTCGGCGCGCTCGGAGCGTGACTCGATGACGTTGAGGACGTAGCCGAGGTTGACCACGGATGCGGGCGTGCGAACCCCGTCGGGTCGGTGGGCCGGGTCCCAGCCATCGGCTGAGTAGCCGAGGGTGCGGAGGTGTCGGATGTCGTCGCCTTTGCCGCAGCCGTAGTCAAAGACGGAGGCGTCCGCTGCGAGTAGGCCGTCGGCGGAGGCGGTCGCCATTGGACGAGACAGGCTGCCTCTTGACAGCGCCGTCTTGTGGCGGGCGACCACCTCGCCGGTCATGCCGCGGGCGGCTCCTCGCTGAGTCCGATGGTTGCGAGCCCAACAACGTCGGTCAGTCGAGGGTCGCCCACGAGGTAGCCGATTCCGCGGTGGAGGTGGAGTCGGAACTGCTGGGCCAGGGTGTCGTCATCGAGCGGGAGCCCGTCGTTGTGGCAGCGCATCCGTACCAGTGCCCAGAGCACGTCGCCGATGTCGCCGCCGAATGTGCGCCAGCTCATCTCGACGTTGCTGTCGAGGGTCAGTTTGATGGCCGGCGGGGGTGCCGGTTCGGCGAGGGATCGGCAGAGCGCCCAACGGCACAGGACGTTCCAGTGTTGAATGCCCGTGCGGCGCTTGAGGGTGATGAGTTGGTCGCGGGCTTGTTGGCTGAGCCGGACGTTGTCGAGTGTCATGCCGATTCCCAGAAGTAGTCGTCTTCGACGTGGGTTGCGTTGCTGCTTTGGTCGAACTCAAGGCGGTAGCGGCGGCCAACGTGCGGCGCGATCCGCCGGAAGGCCGCCTCATCGATTTCCGTGTCCGTGGAGAGGAGTACGACCTGATGGCTGGCGTGCGGGAAGTAGCGATCCAGCAGGTGCGCGCGATGTTCTCCGTCCAAGCGGCCCAGCGGCGTGTCAACAACAACCGGCAGCGGCTGTCCCGCTGCACGGGCCAGGCCCCAGAGAAGCGCCACGGCCAACAGCTGGCGCTCGCCGGCGGAGAGGTTCTTGGCGGGGAGCTCCTGGCCGTCCGCGCCGGTGAGCGCCACCGTGTAGGTGTCAGGGTCAATCTCCACGCCGGTCACCAGGTTGTGCTTCCGGAACAGCATGCTCAGAGATTCGAGGATGAACTCGGAGATGCGAACTAGGTGCCGGCGGGTGGCTTCGAGGCGCAGGAGATCCAGCGTTGCGCGCACCCTGTCGGCGTGCTCGACGAGCCGGAGGTCGTCTTGTGCGCCCAGACCCGCTTGTGCTGCCTTGTCCAGTGACGCCTCGTATGCGTCTGACGCCCTAGTGCGGTCAGTGCGGGCACTTGCGAGCATCTCGCTCGCGACGGTCAGCGCAGCTTCTGCCCGCAGCAAGGCGTCCCGAGCCTCTTCACGTGCGCGTCCGAACGGTGCGACGGCTTCGGGGTCTGGGATCGCCGCCAGAACGCGCTCGGCCTGCTCACGCTCGGCCTTGAGGTGCGTACGCTGATCGATCGTCGTCTGCAGGCGCTTGCGACTTTCAGGAAGCGTGGACGTGAGCAGGGCCTCTAGGCCGTTGTGGTCTGCGAGGCTTGCGATCTGTCGGGTGTTCGACGTCGAGCGACGCGTTTCGACGTCGGATGAGAGGAAGGCATCGACGAGGTCGATGACGTCCTGCGCGACATCCGCCCGGATCAATTCTTGCTTGAGGTTCTCGTCTCGGCCTGCCATCGCATCGACCACAACGCTGTTGCGATGAGCTTCCGCCTCAGTACGCACCTGGCCTCGCAGCTGGCCAAGCAGTTCACCAAGCTGCAGCAGCGGTGCGGACTCAGCCAGTTCGTGGCGGATCCCTTCCTCGCAGCGCGCGAGCGTCTCTCGCACGGTCGCAGCATGGTTTTCTGCGATGTCACGTTGCTCCAGGAGATCACCGCCCGCCGTGCGATACGCCTCCGTCGCTTCGTGGAACAGCTTCTGGCAACGCTCGAGTTCGGTTAGCCGAGCGGCCTCCGCCGCTGCAGCCGCTTCCTCCGCTTGACGGCAGGTGGTGAGGAGCTGCTTCTTCTCATCGACGCTCTGCCGGAGGCTCTCGGGCACCTGTGATCCCCGATGACGCCGCTTGAGGACCGAGAGGTCGGTCGCCAAACGCTCAACGAGGTCGAGCCCAAGTAGCGCGGAAAGGGCAGAGCCCAGCACCTCCCGGGAGCGCTCGAGGTCGGCGAGGGCTTCGATCTGCTCGCCGTCGAAGAAGAAGAGGCCAGCGATACCGCGTGGGAGGAACGTTTCGACGTATTCGTTCCAGGTCGATGTCAGTGACTTGTTGTGTTTCCCGTCCACCGACACGAGGAGGATCTCCCGGATCGAGGCGCCAGTGGCCTTCCAACTGCGGCGAACCCAGTAGGTGTGCTCCGAGCCTTCTTGGTGGGCGGTGAAGGTCAGTTCGATAGCGGCGCCTTCAGTGGCCGGGACGCCGCGGTGGATCAGTCCGCGGAGGTACTTGTCGTATCCCCCGGACCGACGCCCGGTGGTGGGTGCCAAAGCTCCGAAGAGCGCGAGCTGGATCGCTTCGAGGATCGTGGTCTTGCCAGCACCGTTGAGTCCGCCGATGAGCACGATCGGCTTCGATTCGGACGGCGGCGTCAGGTTGATTGTCTGCTTGCCGGCAAAGGTGCCGACGTTGTGGAGAACGAGACTGTTGAGGATCACGAGGTGGGCTCCGAGATAGGTCGTACGTAGCCGTCGGCGACATCGAGCGGATCGGGATCCTCGCCGTCGGTGTCTTCGGGCGTCCGCTCCATGGCCGCCTGGCGGCTCAGCGCGCGCGCCTTGGCGTCGTCCTCGTTGTCGTAGAAGCCCCGTCGCAATGCCTTCTCCAGGGAGTCGAAGAGGCCCGCCCGCCGTACCTGTGCGCGGTGGCGCTGCTCGATGTCGAGCAGCTCCCGAACCAGTTCAAAGTGGGGTCGGTCCTCCCCCGCCACAGCACGGAGCGAGTCGATCATGTCGGCGCCGAGGGGCAGGTGTTCGTCGAGTGGGCCGCCCGGGTAGGGCTCGCCGGTGGCTTCCTGGAAGATGCGGGGCAGGCTGTCCTCGAATTCGTGCTTCTCGACGACCCAGATGCGCCGGATCTCCTCCAGCTCGGGGAGGGTGATGAGGTCGATCGCTCCGACGTAGTCAGGGCCGATCTCGCGTACGAGGGTCTGCACTTGCAGGAGCTTGGTGAGCCATTCCTCCCGCGCCGTCTGGGTGTACGGGCCTGGGATTAGCTCGCCCCGGAAGAGCTGAACCGAGCCATTCATCCGGCGGAAGTCGCGCTTGTCACGGTCGTTGATCAGTGACCGTGTCCGTCCGCTGGCGTCGACAACATCCTCACGGGGAACCAGCTCGTCGCGGAGGTCGATGAGCGGGCGCATCCACTCCTTCTCGTCATCGTTTTGAACCATCGCGGCCATCGACTTGTCCTGCTCGACGAGGGTGCAGGTCCAGCAACCGAATCGACTATCACCGCAGCTCGGCGTACTTGAGTCAACGACCAGCGGGCACTCACCGTCGGAGGAGGCACCTTGATACATCGTGAGGAGCTGCTTGTTGGAGTAGCCCCACGGGTTCGGAGACTGCATGAGGAAGGTCCACACGTCGTCGTTCGACCAGTTCTCGACGGGCGAGTAGACGAGTGCGTTGGGAAGCGAGTCGTTGGGGCTGAGCAGGTCACGAACACGCCGGGACTCCAGGGCCGACATGCGAGCGTGGCGGCCGGAGCTTTCAGCCTTGCGCGTACCGAGGACCAGGATCGCTTCGCCGTGTGACCGGACCATCTCGCGGATGAACGTGTTGGAGGGCTTGATCTTGAGCCGTTCGGTGCACCAGCGGAACTTGGGCCGGGGCGCGGGGTATCCACGGCCGATCAGGTTGACCCAGAACGTATCGGTGACGGCTGGGGTGAGGCGGTGGGGCGTGAGCGGAAGTGTCTGCTCGACGGCCGCGGACTCCATGACATCGAGCGAATGGGTCACCCACGCTGCGACCACCGGATTCTCGACGAGTGTGTCGGTCGAGATGACGTGGACGGGCTTGGTGCGCTGATTCGGCTCCAGCCCGGCGAGGGCAAGCCAAACGATCTGCAGCGTTGCAGTGGAGTCCTTGCCGCCGGAGTAGCCCACGACCCACGGAACACCATCGGCCAAGTAGAGCTGTTGCGTCTGCGCAACGAGGGCTTCGATGGTGCCGGCGAAGCCGAGGTCGTCAAACGCGGACCGCGGACGGATCGTCAGGTTTGTCACTTCGTCTCTCCTCGTGCGAAGGCGTCCTCGGCACGTTGCTCATCTGGTGGGAGGGGCATACCTAGGACCGTGCGAATGTGGGCCGTTGTCAGGTCGACGTTGCGTCGGCTCTTGCTGACGTTGCCGCCGGATGTGGCGCGGCCTTCCCAGGTTTCGTGGTTGCTGCGGTGCCAGTCGATGTCGCGCAGCGCGGTCAGGGTCTTCTCCCATGTCTCCGGGATCTCGGAGTCGCGCAGCAGCGAGTTGCCAACTCGACCCAGGGCGTGCAGGACGATGCTGTGGGTGTGGATGAAGTCGCGGCGTACCTCACCGGCGGTCACTTCGCCGCGGAACACCTGCTGCCACAGCGGGAACTGATCAGCGACCACCCTCCAGTAGTCCGAGGCCAAACCCGCGCGTCCCGCTGGATCATCTGGGCGGATCTCATCGAGAAGCGCGCCGGTCGCGGTGTGGATCGCGGACAGCGTGAACAACTTGCGCGACCGCTGGGCGAGACTGCTGTTCTCCATGTCGGTGACGTCACGCAGGAAGGGTGTCTTTGTCACGACGGTTCGGGTGAGTTCAGCCATCGGATCGCGGTGGTCATACAGCACACCGATCGAGGGCGCGGGTCTGATCGCGTGCCGATTGAGGTCTGCGAACATCTGCTGGCACCGCGCGAGTCCGACGTCGATGAACATGACGATGGCGATCGTCTCGTCGCCAAGTTCTGGATTCTCCGTGAGGGCTTGCTGAATGGCCGCCCGCCGATGCTGACCGTCGTTGATGACGAAGGTCGCGGACATGGGGATCGTGAGCTGACCAACCCGGTCCGCCGGCCCGGCACCATCGACGAGTGGCTCGAAACGCACCTCTGCGTTGACGCTTGCCGTGAGGGCGGAGAAGACGTAGCTGTCCGCGTTCTCAACGATGTAGCGGGCGATCTCCGGGACCCGGTTGCGGTTGAGCGAGCGCTGCGCGCGCATTTCCGGGGGGAGCTCCTCTTCGTTGAAGAGGAACAAGCGCGGGATGATGCGGAGGGGACACATCGTGACGAAGTACTCACGACCTGCCTGGATGCCGCGGATCGCAGGAAACACGTACTCGAACTCGCCGCCGCGAGAGGCACCTGGCGCCGAGGGCGGCTGCTTGGACGCCGATCCCTCCTGTGCCATGCCCACAGTCTTGCATGTTCGGACCACATCTCCGAACACCACCCCGAGTGAATCCAAACATTGTCCGTACACGCCGGTACGCTTCCAAACATGACCGTAGCGAGCACCCCCGACATCAACGCCCCTCTAGCAGGCGGTGCGTCCCGGCCGGTCTACCTGGACTACAACGCAACGGCGCCCGTCGACCCTCGTGTGGCCGAGGAGGTGCTGCGCTTCCTCACCGAGGAGTTCGGAAACGCGGGCAGTCGCACTCATGGCTATGGCCAGGTTGCCAAGCACCGGGTTATTCGCGCGCGGGAGGAGGTCGCGGCGGCGGTGGCTGCCAAGCCGGATGAGGTGATCTTCACCAGCGGCGCGACCGAGAGCGACAACCTCGCGATCCTCGGACTCGCCGCACACGGCGAGGCGGTCGGACGAAGGCACATCATCTCGACGCAGATCGAGCACAAGGCTGTGCTCGAGCCCCTTGAGGTTCTGTCCGAACGAGGGTTCGAGGTTGAACTGATCGCTCCGGAGCCGGGTGGCTGGGTCTCGCCCGAAGCCGTCGCCAGCGCGCTGCGTCCTGACACGCTGCTTGTGTCGGTGATGGCAGTCAACAACGAGACGGGCGTCATTCAGCCGATCGAGAAGATCGCACAGGCGCTCGAGGGCCACGAGGCGTTCTTCCATGTCGACGCCGCGCAAGCCTTCGGGAAGTTGGTCGCGCCGCTTCAGCACCCTCGTGTCGACCTGATTGCCGTTTCCGGCCACAAGATCGGGGCCCCGAAGGGCATCGGCGCACTCGTGACCCGACGGCGCGGGTACCGGCGTCCGCCGCTGGAGCCCCTTATGCGAGGTGGTGGGCAGGAACGTGGCCTGCGGCCGGGAACGCTGCCCGTCGCGCTCATCGCGGGGCTGGGAACCGCCACCTCGCTCGCGCTGGAGGAAGCCGGCGATCGAATGGCAGCCGCCGAGCGGATCAAGGTTGAGGTGCTGGCCGCGCTCGCCCCGCTCGGTGTCGAGGTCAACGGCGACCCCGACCGCACAGTTGCGACGACGGTCAACGTGTCGATACCGGGAGTGGACTCCGAGGCAGCTATCGTCGCGTTGAAGGACGTCGCTGCGATCTCCAACGGCTCAGCGTGCACCTCGCAGAGTTACGAGCCCAGCCATGTTCTCGTGGCTGCCGGACTCTCAGAGGATCGGATTGCGGGCGCGCTCCGACTGTCATGGGGGGCTGCGAGCACGGTGCCCGCCGACCTGATCGCAGAACGTCTCCGCTCGTTGATGCATAAGTAGCGTGGAGGCTTGAGAGTGGCGATTCGTCGTCAAGTGGAGATTTCGTCGGACCTCAGCAGCGCGCCGCTGACAAGCGACGCCGCGCCTGTGCGTTTCTCCCTCGATGGAACCCACTACGAGATCGATCTCACCGCGGACGAGGAACGGACCTTGCGTGCCTGCCTGCAGCCCTACTTAGCTGCGGCTCGGCGCAGCGGACGCCAGGACAATCAGGCGGCCGGTCCGACTGCGACCGCGCCCGAACTGCGCGCGTGGGCGGCGGCGAACGGATACGTCTTGCCCTCCCGTGGACGCATTCCGGACTACGTTCGCGAGGCGCACTCCGTTTCCGAGCGGAGCGCCTCCGTGGCCGGCATCCTGGATCTCCTCGAACCCGTCGGCCCCTAGGATCCGTCGCCACACGCGGCGCGCGTTGCGCCGCATCGGCAGCGCAGCCTGGTATTGCGCGGATTCCGTGTCCACAGGGCAGGCCGTCGGTCACCACCGCCGAGGCCGCGCCGGGATCAACTGCGGACATGAGCCGGCTCATCTTTCTGCGTCCCGACCAGGTTGCCGCGTTGCCGCGGTCTCAGCGGGAGGACCGCGTCAAGCTGCTAGTGGAGCAGTCACACGCCATTCTGAATCGCGCAATCGAACGCCATGTCCTCGCCGATGGTCGGGCGGTGGCAGGCACCGTGGTTCTGTTCTCCGGCGGCAACGATTCCACCGTCCTGGCCCACCTCTTCCGGCCACACGCGAGCCACGCTGCACACGCGAACACCACGATCGGACTCGAGGCGACCAGGGAGTTCGTACGCCGAACGTGCCGCGAGTGGAGCCTGCCGCTCATGGAGTTCAAGCCGCCGAACCCGGCGGACCACTACGAGACGACGTTCGAGCGGGTGCTCGCGGAGATGACCCGATTCCACGAAGCCGCCCAGGCCGGCCGGCCGCCGAAGCCCCCGCGCCTAGCCAGCGTGCCTCCAGTGACGGGCTGACGTCATGCTCCGCCCCCGAGACCAACAGTCGGTACGCCGACGCCGGATCGCCCTGGCCACGACCGCCCTCGCGGGCGTGCTCGCCGCCGTCACGATGGGCATCTGGCTGAGCCAGGGCTCCGAGACAACCGCCACGCCGCTCGCTCCCCCGTCGTCCGCTCTGTCAGCGTCCTTTTCAACGGAGACGACGGAGTCCGTGGCCGCGGCCGCCGACCTTGAGCAGCTGCCCGCGACCAGCGACCCGCAGGAGTTCGCCGAAGCGGTTGCGTCCGCGGCCTTCGCCTGGGACACCAGCAGCTCCTTCCCGCTGACGGACTACACCGGGCGGCTGCTGGCGGTCGCCGACCCGACCGGCGAGTCGGCGCCGGGTCTGGCGGCCGACCTGGCGGCGTACCTCCCCAACGCCGCGGCGTGGTCGCAACTGCGGGAGTACTACACGCGGCAGTGGCTCGAGCTCTTCTCCAGCAACGTGCCGGACCTGTGGGACCAGGCGCTCGTAGAGGCTGGCGACGGGCTCGCGCCGGGCACGTCGGCGTACACGATCCTCGGCGTCCGGCACCGCGCCGGAGTGTGGGAGGGCGAGCCGGTGACGTCGGCCCACGCGGTGGCGTTCACGGTGTTCGTGGTGTGCGAGCCGACGTACCCGACCTGCTACCTGCTGCGGTTCTCACGGCTCGGCGAGCCCCTGGAATGATCGATGCCCAAGTTCGCCGTGGGCATCGGCCTGCTCGTGCTGCTGTTCGGGCCTGCCTCCTGCCTGCTCGCGGTCGCGACCGTGATGAACCCGGCCGCACAGGCCTCCTGTCTCGCGCCGCCGCCCTTGAGCGTCGGCGCGGTGCCTGGTCAGCTCACCGCGACCGCGGCGGACGGCACGCGGGTCGCCCTTAGCCGAGCTCAGCTGATCAACGCGGCGACGATCATCGACGTCGGGGCCAAGACGGACGGCATCGGCCGGGACGGGATCCGGATCGCGCTGATGGCGGCGCTGACCGAGTCGTCACTGAAGGTGCTCGCCAACACGGGCGCCTACCCGGAGTCCGCCCGGTACCCCAACGACGGTGACGGCGGCGACCACGACTCGCTCGGCCTGTTCCAGATGCGGCCCAGCACGGGATGGGGCACCGTCGCGCAACTGATGGATGCCGGCTACCAGGCGCGGGCGTTCTACGGCGGCCCGACCGGGCCGAATCGCGGCTCGCCGCGCGGCCTGCTCGACATCCCTGGTTGGGCAACGATGCCGCCTGGCGCGGCGGCGCAGGCGGTCGAGGTGTCCGCCTACCCGGATCGGTACGCGAACTTCGCGCCCGTCGCCGATGCAATCCTCGACGCCGTCGCCGTCGGATCTGGCGGTGGTAGAGCGGGCGCATCGACGTCGGAGGTGGTGTTCCCGCTCCCGGCCGGCACGTGGCGGCGGACCAGCATCTTCGGCCCGCGCGCTGACCCGATCACCGGTGACTTCACCACCCACACCGGTGTCGACTACGCCGCACCGTTGGGTACGCCGATCCTCGCCGTCGCCGCCGGGCGGGTGGCGTTCGCCGGCGCCGTCTCCTCCGGGTACGCGCACCTCATCCTGATCGAGCACCAGGTCGGCGGCAGGACCGTGGCGTCGGGCTACGCGCACATGTACGCCGAGGGCGTCGATGTCCGTGTCGGTCAGAGGGTCGCGGCGGGGCAACGGATCGGCGCCGTCGGCTCCGACGGGAAGTCCACGGGCCCACACCTGCACTTCGAGATCCGGCCGGGCGGCGCCGACAGCGCGGCGATCGATCCCGAGCCCTGGCTCCGGGAGCATCGTGCGGGCAACCTCGACGGCGCGGCGGCCGCCTCTGACGCGGCGGCGGACTGTTCGCAGGAGGAGCCTGCGCCGCAGGGTCCCGCGCCGGCGTACGACGGCGGGCAGCCGAACCGTATGGTCGACGACCCCACCAGCTCCGGCCAGATCACCGCCCGCACCGCCTACGTACTCGCCCAGATCCGGCAGAGGTTCTCAAATAGCTCCTGGGCGTGCTGGCGGGCCGGCGACAGCCGCTCGGAGCATCCGAAGGGTCGCGCCTGCGACGGTACCTTCGGCAACGCGATCGGCCAGGCGGCTACGGGCGCGGCGCTCGAGTTCGGGTGGCGCGTCACCAACTGGCTCAGGACGAACGCCCGGACGCTCGGCGTGGAGTATCTGATCTGGCAGGGCCGGATCTGGTCACTCGCTCGCGACGCCGAGGGCTGGCGGTCCTATGACGGCGGTGGGATGCACGACCCCACCTCGATCACGGGCGCCCACCGAGACCACCTCCATGTAACGGTCACTTGAAAAAGTCCGAACTTGCATCCGCTTGAAAACGACTGGAGCCAAGAACGTCCGAACGGGCTGGACTAGGCCACGAGGCGCGCAAGCGCCCAGGTCACACGAGCGTAGAGCGAGACAGATGCATTCTCGGCTTGGCGCCCATCGCCGGAGGCTAGCGTTCCTGGGAAGTACACCATCGGGAACGGAGCAAAGCTGCCGTGAGTACCGGACCTGCTGCCCGCCTAGTTGGCATGGTCGTCGCCGGCTTGTTGATGCTGTCCGCCGTCGCCCCCGCCGCCCAAGCCGCGCCGAGTGGTTGGGCCTGCTACAGCCTCGGGGATCAGGCGTGTGTGAGCGACTACGGTTACGCCGGCCAGACGACCTGGGGCTATGAGGTCGACGACCACGGAAACAACTGCACGACCTACGTCGCCTTCCGTCTCTCGCAGCGCGGAGTTGAAAACCCAGGGAATCTCGGCAACGCGATCGATTGGGACGAAAACGCCCGAGTGGCTGGGCTCTCCGTGAGCCCAGTGCCGTCGGTTGGCGCGGTCGCCCAGTGGAACACTGGTACCTACGGCCACGTCGCGTACGTCGATTGGGTAAGTACTGACGGAACTCAGATCGCTGTATCCGAGACCGGGTATGGCGTGCCTGGCATTCCCTCGATGAGCGGACGCAGCGTCCTTAACAAGAGCGGAAGCGGGCACTCGGGCCCTGACGCGTCGGCTGGTTGGCCGGACAACTTCATCCACTTCGGTGGCGAGCAGGCTCGGCCGCTCGTTATTGCCCGCATCACGAAAAAGAACGTCCTGTGGGCGAAGACGAACCTCGACGGAAAGTGGAAGAAGCTCAAGCACAACGTGGCCGAGGCCAGCGTGGCAACCGACTCGGTCAACGGCCTCTACGTGATCGCCCGCGGGACCGACGGCGTCCTGTGGGGCAAGCACAAGATGAACGGCGGCTGGAACAAGCTCAAGCACAACGTCGCTCAAGTCTCCGCCACATCCGACCCCGTCAACGGCCTCTACGTGATCGCCCGCGGGACCGACGGCGTCCTGTGGGGCAAGCACAAGATGAACGGCGGCTGGAACAAGCTCAAGCACAACGTCGCTCAAGTCTCCGCCACATCCGACCCCGTCAACGGCCTCTACGTGATCGCCCGCGGGACCGACCGCGTCCTGTGGGGCAAGCACAAAATGAACGGCGGCTGGAACAAGCTCAAGCACAACGTCGCTCAAGTCTCCGCCACATCCGACCCCGTCAACGGCCTCTACGTGATCGCCCGCGGGACCGACCGCGTCCTGTGG